>DAOPZJ010000051.1 GCA_035353335.1 Oscillospiraceae bacterium
CAATAAGGCCATGAACGCCTCCGGCGGTCCGACGGGCGTGGTAGAGTATCTTGCCCCTGTGGGTTCGGTCACCGAGACCGAGTATTGCAGTTTCACCTATTATAATGCTGCTTATAGCGCGATGTCTGCCATCACGGGTGAGTCAAAATACGGCGATTATGCCGAGCAGCTGGTGTATAACGGCGCGCAAGGCGCGCGCAAAAAGGACGAGCGGGCGATTGCCTATCTCTCGGCGCCGAATCAGGTTTACGCCACAGACATTTCCTCCAATGACAGCGTGGATATGCAGGTCTATTCCCCATGTTATCCGGTTGCCTGCTGCCCGGCCAATTCGGTGATTTTAATGCCCGAGTTTATACGCGGGATGGCACTTGCGGACGAAAATAGAGCGCTTTATCTGACGGCATACGGCCCTTGTACAATCAGGCACAACGGCTTAACAATTGAAGAAAAAACCCTATATCCATTTAAAAACTCTGTTACGCTCGACGTAACCGGAAACGGCGTGCTCTATTGCAAAAACCCCGCATGGAGCAAAGAGACGGCGATCACAGTTGATGGGAAAACCCAGTCAGCCGAAGTCAATCAAAACGGATTTATCCGGCTTGATCTGATCGGCAGTGATCATCATAACATTGAATTATCCTTCCGCGCTGAAATCGAAGTATTACATATCGATGATTCCGACAATGCGGGCAAACACCCGCTGGCATTTCGTTACGGTGCCCTGCTCTTCTCTCTCCCGATTCAGGAAAAATGGGAGCCCTACTATCCTCAAACCGAAACACCTCTGCCGGAAGAATGGCCGTGGTATAAAGTGAAACCCGTTTTTGAAGAGGCATCTACAGACGATAATTATTTGCGTTTACAATTACGCAGAGATCGGATTTATTGGAACGTTGCGGTGGATGAAAACCTGAAAGCGGAAGATATCAAAGTCGAATACAACTGCAAAAACGGTTATGTCTGGTCGGAGCCGCATGTCGTTATAAAAATTCCTGCATATAAAGCGCCATACAGCTGCTGTCTTTATCCCAGCAAAACCTTTGAGCCGTTCGGCGATTGTCAAAGAGTAGCCCATCCGATTGAACTCACCCTTGTCCCCTACGGCTGCACAAATCTAAGAATCACTTATTTCCCGAGAGCGGATTTGGAAAAGAAACTATAAACAATCTTATATAAACAACCGCTCCGCGAAAAGATTGATCTCTTTTCGCGGAGCGGTTTGCATTTATAATATGTTTATTGTTTCACTTTCACTCGGTTTGAGTTTCTTTCTCTTTCTTCTTATCTCCGATGCTGAGCAGCAGATTCAAGAGAATGCCGAAGATGGCGGCACCCGCGACCGCAGGAACCTGCATACCGAAGAAGTTAATTGATCCGCCGAAACCGTATTGAATGCCGAGGCCGAAAATCATGATGCTGGCGATGACGGCGATGTTCTTCACCGAGAACATATCGCTCTTCTTGTCGATCATGATCGCGATACCCTGCGCGGCGATAGCGCCGAACAGATAGATCTCAAGACCGCCGATGACTGCCAGCGGAATGCCGTAAATGATACCGATGAGCGGTGTGAAGCAGGAGATGACCATGGCGATTCCTGCCGCAACCATCATAACCGGTACGCTGAACACACGGGTGATTGCCATGGTGCTGATATTCTCGCCGTAGTTGGTACCGGCCGGGCCGCCGATCACGCCGGCAATCATATCACAGATACCGTCACCAACCAGATTGCGGTCCAGCAAGCTGGCCATGTCATATTTTTTACCGGATCCTTTTTCCTTTGCTGCCGCATTGACATATACGTCAAGCTGATAGACATGCGCGGTGGATTCCGGAATCGTCGCGATCGCGATCGGCATGATTGCCGCGACAGCCGCCCATGAAACCCTGGGAAGCGAAAAAGCCGGCAAAGCGAAAATGCTGCCGTCGCCGAGCTTCCATGTAGAAGAGGCAAGCGCCTCGGGGGGCAGACCGCGGAACAAGTTCATACCGTCTCCGCCGAACAGATAAAATCCCAACGCCACAAGGCATCCGACGCCGGCGCCCATGAGCAGCGGCAGCTGTCCGAGAAAGCCCTTAAGATATCTGGAGAAGAAAACCGTGGACAATAAGGTCGCAAGCGAGACAATCCAGACGATCTGCGGCTGGCCTTCGGCGGGAGAGGCATCTTTCATGGCACCTCCGGCCAATGTCAAACCGATAATCATCGCAACAGAGCCGGTAACGCTTGCGGGCAGGACTTTTTCAACCGCATTACGGCTGACGAATTTGACAATTAATCCTGCTGCAATCGAAACCAAACCGGACATAATAATACCGAACTGGGCGATTTGAATCGCTTCGACCGGTAAAATTCCGTTGACTCTCTCAAACCCCTGCGCGGCGACAAGGCCTGCGATGGCGGAGAGATAAGCGAAGCTGGAGCCGTAATACATCGGCAGTTTTTTACCGGTAATCAACGCGAAGCAAATCGTTGCGAGTCCGCTTGCAAAAATGGTGGTAGAGACCTGAAAACCGGTGATAAGAGCGACTGCGACAGTCGCCGGGAACATGACAATCACTTGCTGCAGTGCATACATCAGTAGTTTGCCTATCGGCGGCGTTTCGTCGGGCAGATAGCAGATTTTTTCCTTGCTCATGATTTTCCTTCTCTCTGATTTTTTATTTTCCTTCAAACTGATCCATCAGACAAACGCGCGTCTCATCGTCGAACGGGGGAATGCGTACTTCGATTAATTCCGAATGTGCGGTCGGGATATTTTTACCCACAAAATCGGCCCTAATCGGTAATTCCCTGTGACCGCGGTCAATTAAAACAGCAAGCTGAATCGCTTTCGGTCGGCCGCAGGTGATGACGGCTTCCATCGCTGCCCGCGCGGTGCGCCCGGTATAGAGCACATCGTCGACCAGGACGACCGTTTTCCCAGTGACATCGGTCGGCAGTTCCGATTTTTTCAGTAACGGCGAATCTCCCATGGTGGTCAGATCGTCCCTGTAATACTTGATATCGATGCTGCCGTATATGATGTCGACGCCTTCGATTTTTTTGATGTTATCCCTGATGAGCTCCGCGAGTTTTTCCCCTCTGCGTTTGATCCCCACGAGATATAAGCCTTCGGTCCCCTGATTCTTTTCGATAATCTCGTGCGTGATTCGCATCAGAGCGCGTCTCATAGCCATTTCGTCCATTAATTCCGCCTTTAATTTCATTTATTTTTCACCTCCGTTCAAAAATAAATGCCCCGCCGGATTCCGGCAGGGCACTCCAATTCACAGATATACTGTTATATTGAGTGTTTTGCCGGCATCACAGTACCGGAATTAAAAACAACAACGGCATATGGATCTGTCAAGGTCACTGAACCGAGGTAATTAAAATGCCTTTCTACGAATTCGGAGACCTTTGTTCTATTATAAAAAATCAAGGCTATGGTTGTCAAGGCATTATGTAAATATTTTCGACATGTTTCAACTAAATAGCAGTTAAATTCAATGCGATGATTAGACCGCGCCCCTGACGAAACTATTGACTATTTCCTATCCTTGGGAGCCCCTTGTAAATAAGACAAATTATCTTTCAAGGTATTCAGACCCATATATTCAAACTAGCCGATTGTCATTTATTAATAAGATAGAAAACAGCAGCTGGCCTCTTGTCTCCAAAATATTAAAAAATGCTCATGTATTTACATATGAAAATTCAAATTGTTGCAAAAATAAACGCTCTATGCTATAATCCATGTAATTCTTTCGCGGAGGTCGAGACAGTGACCCACTATTTCATTATCAATCCGACAGCGGGAAAAGGCCGTCCTGTGAAACTGGTTCCGAAGATTGAAGAGGCCTGTAAAAAAGCCAAAGCTAACTTTGTCATTCATTTTACACAAAGCAAACAGAATGCGATCGACTTCGTGCGAAGTGTCACCTCGAAAGGCGAAAAAAGCCGTATCTACGCCGTGGGCGGCGACGGTACGCTAAACGACGTGCTTTCCGGAATCGAGGATTTTGAGGATACCGAGGTCTGCTGTGTCCCCTGCGGAACCGGGAATGATTTTATCAAATCGCTTGAAATTCCGCGTGAACAGTTGCTCGACGTCGATAAAATCCTGACGTTCCCTTCAAAAAAGGTCGATTTCATGATGGTAGACGAGCACCGCTGTTTAAATATCTGCAATATCGGCATTGATTCGAACGCCGCATTTTACATGCAGGAATTCAAACGACTGCCGCTGTTAAAGGGTTCCATGCCTTATCTGCTCGGCGTTTTAAAAAGTTTATTCGGTAAACTCGGCAACGAATTGAAAATCCTATTGAACGGAAAAACCGAATTGAACGGTGATTATATGCTGATTGCCATCGCAAACGGCCAATACTACGGTGGCGGTTATAAAGCTGCGCCGCTTGCCAAAATCGACGACGGGCAACTTGATGTCTGCCTCGTAAACAAAGTCTCCAGAGGAAAAGTGCTTCGCCTGATCGGCAAATATAAAGCCGGAAAACATCTGGCGCATCCTGCTTTTAAAGGGCTTTTAACCTATCAAAATGCCGGCGAAATCGACATCTATTCACAGGAGCCGCTGCGCATCTGTATCGACGGAGACGTTTTCACCGAAAAAGCCGTGAGAATTGGTCTTTCGCCGTTTAAATTAAACTTTGTTGTTCCGGCGGCAGTATCCTAAAAACATCACTTGTTTATGATATGATCACCCGTATTCCGGGTTATCGAAGGGAGTTTTTCATATGATTAGAAAAGAAACCAGCGAATCAACCGAAAACAAAAACAACGTCGAAAACGATGCGGCCAAACGTACCGTTTTGCCGAGAAGAAAGAAAAGAGCAGCGCTGTCCAAATTCCAACGCACCGTCGTTACAGCCGTCTCTTGCGTTTTGGTCGCGGTGATTCTTTTCACCGGCTCGATTTTCCTTTTTCCTACTTTTTATTTCGCAAATGCAGCGGCAATCACGATTAATGGAATTAAGGTTCCCGTTTATGAATATAATTTCAATTACTGGACAAAAGTGCAGACATTTTTTCAAACGAGTGCAAACCGTTTTGAAAGTTCGCTTGATACCACAAAAGATCTCGGGAAACAGCAATGTCCGACCTCTCTTACGGGGGGCAAGAATATGACCTGGAAAGAATATTTCCTTGGTCAGACCGATGCTCAGATGGAAAAAATCGTGCTCTATTATCAAAAAGCAACAGAAGCAGGATACACTTTAAGTACCGGCGAACAAAAATCGATCGACGACTATTTTAACAAATCTATAAAAAAATATGCCGAAGACAATAAAATCAGCGTAGAAGACTTTATCCATGGCATGTTCGGCAACAGCTGCAATGAGAAAAATCTTCGCATCTCGCTCGAACATTACACGCTCGCAACTCAGTATGAAGCCTATTTGCTTGATAATTATGTTGTTGAACAACCGGAGCTGGATAACTGGATGATTCAATATAAAGACCAGTTCTGGGGTGCTTGCTATCGTTATTATGGATTTGTAGCGGCTTCGGATTCGGAAGAAGATATCAAACTTGCCAAGAAAAAGGCCCATGAATTCATTGATAAAGTTTCCGATCAGGCGTCGTTTGCTTCACTCGCTTATCAAACTGCCGCAGAAAAAGAAAAAGCAAAATTCGAATCCGATGGCGCAACCCTTCGTTATTATTTTACCATTGATGAAATTTCCGACGCCGATATGTCTAATTGGTTGTTTGATGCATCAAGAAAATCCGGAGATAAAGAGGTTATCTACAGCGTAGCCGATGGCACAGCCTACGCTCTTTTATTCGTGGATGCGAATTATCCACCGTCGTTGGCTGCGAACCTTTACAGTATCTATTTCGGCATTGGAGATAAATATGCCGACGACAGCACCGCGCAAGCAGCGGCTCAGGAAGCTCAGAACAAATTTGCCGAGAGCGGAAAAACCGCGGAAGCTTTCAAAGAACTTGCCGTTCAATACTCAGATGACGTCAATGCTGCTCAGGACGGCGGACTGACTCCGAATTTCTTGCCGAAAAATATGGACCAGGAAGTTGCAATCTGGTGCTACACAACTGGAAGAGTACCGGGTGAATTTTCGATCATTAAAAGCAGTTACGGCGGTTATTACTTCGTTTACCTGGAGAGCTGGGGCGACCCGGTATGGAAAATGACCGCAATCAGCGATATAAAAAATTACCACTACATGCAAACCGTCGATGAACTCTTCAAAAATGTCCAGACAAAGTCAACTTCCCTCAAATCTTTCATGATATCCAAATAACGAATGAAAACGCGCGATTCGGATTTCCGAATCGTGCGTTTTCAATTTCAATTTCATTTATAGTCACTTTGCCTTACCTTACCGCTTTCCGCATCACTTAAGAATCACAATTTCCACTTATTATATCAGTGTTGATTTTTGAAAGGGGCTTGTCATATGTTCGAAAAACCCAACGAGACAGAAGAATCGACCGTTGAAGAGCAAAGGCTCGATTCAGCAAACACAGAAGAAAATAAAGAATCGGTTACGGAAGATCAAAAGGCAGAAAGTACCGTCAGTGATGACGGATTTTCCGAGGATTTAAAAAAATTCGAATCCGAGAAGCCGGAAAAAAAGAAAAAAAGGTTGTCTAAAACCCAACGCACGGTAATCACCGTGATCTCGTGCGTTTTAGCTGCATTGATTCTGGTCTCCGGCAGCATGTATTTGTTTCCGGCTTTTTATTTTGCAAATGCGACGGCAATCACGGTCAACGGCATGAAGGTTCCCGTCTACGAATACAACTTCAACTACTGGACGACAGTCCAATATTTTAAACAGTCCTACGGAAGCTATTTCGATACTGATGTACTTGATACTTCCAAAGATCTTTCCAAGCAGCAATGCCCTTCTTCTCTTTCAGGCGACAAGGTCATGACCTGGCAGGATTATTTTCTCGACCAAACCGACGCCTATGTCGAGACCATCATCATCGCCTACCAGAAAGCCCTTGAGCAGGATTTCGGTCTGACAGAAGCCGATCGGAGCGCCATCGATAATTTTTTTGACGAGGCCATAAAGACCAACGCCGAAAGCAATAAGGTCAGCGAAGAGGAATTCATCCACAGCATGTTCGGAACCAGCTGCAGTGAAAAAAACCTTCGCTACGCACTCGAACATATTTATATCGCACAGCATTACAACGATTATCTGCTTAATAGCTTCACCGTTGAACAGTCGGAACTTGACAGTTGGATGATCGAATACAAAGACCAGTTCTGGGGTGCAAAATATCGTTATTACGGATTCGCCGCAGCTTCTGACAGTGAAGCCGATATCGCCGAAGCCAAGAACAAAGCTCACGAATTTCTCAATAAAGTTACCGATCAGGCATCGTTTGCTGCGCTTGCTTATAAAACCGCCGCAGATGCGGATAAATCGAATTATGAATCCGATTCGGCAACGCTGCGGTTTTACTTCACTGCCGACGAAATTTCAGACGCCGACATCTCCAATTGGCTGTTCGACGCTTCAAGAAAGCCCGGGGACAAAGAAGTGGTCTACAGTGTGACCGACGGCACCGCTTATGCTCTTTTATTCGTCGATGCCAACTATCCGCCCACACTGGCTTCAAATCTCTACAGCATCTATTTCGGCATCGGTGAAAAATACGCCGACCAGAACGCCGCACAAGCTGCCGCACAAGCTGTTCAAGCGAAATTTATTGAGAGCGGAAAAACCGCCGACGTCTTCAAAGGACTCGCTGCGCAATACTCAGACGACGTTGACGCGTCAAAAGACGGAGGACTCACTTCTAATTTTCTGCCCAAGAACATGGATCAGGATGTGGCAATCTGGTGCTACACCACCGGAAGATCGTTGGGTGAATATTCCATTATCGAGAGCAGCTACGGCGGTTATTACTTCGTCTATCTCGACAGCTGGGGCGATCTTGTCTGGCGGCTGACCGCAATCGACGACATCAAGAATTACCACTACATGCAAACCCAGGACGAGACTTTTGCCAATGTAAATGCCGAGACAACTTTCTTCAAAGCTTTCATGGTTTCGAAATAACATAACAAAAAAGCGCGCGATACGGAATTCCGTATCGCGCGCTTTCAATTTTTATTACAGTAGAATCGGCTGCGTCCAGGAGATATTTCCGTCCGAATCAACGCAGACGGCATAGACATAATCACGGCATTTTTCCAAATTCCATTCCGCGTGCGCATATAATTCACCATTTAGATTGTAAAACGGTTTTTGTGAACCGTTCGACTTGAAATAGACTCGTCCGCAGGGGGAACAGTCCAAATACACCGCGCCGTCTCTGATATAAAAGTCCTTGATGAGCGGTGCTTTATTGCCGATCCTCGAATATGAAGCAAAAAAGCTGCCTATTTTTAATGCATCGAATAAATTATCGTAAGTCAGCTGTGCGCATTTCACCGTAATAAATCCGCCGAACATATCCCGGCCCATATCATGCAAGTCGTCGGAGCCGGTACACCACATATAATTGCGATCCCACAGGAAATGATCAAAAAAGAACTCCGCGTTTCCGCTGCGCCAAGTCGTCTCGCAGACGTTGTTCATAATTTCCATCGCGAACAGCCCATGCAGGTCTTTTTCGGTGGTATAATCGACTTTTGACCAATACGGATGAGCCAGGATTGCCAAATTGCCGTGAGCGTTAACCTCGTTAATAATTTGCTGCGCCGTCATGGAATGAATGAGTTTATAATCGAAACGATAACCGTGCTCATATTGGGTCTGGTTCGGATGGCCGATGGCGACGATATGGTGGATGCCGCCTACCAAGGTATCCAATTCGGTCGCGGGCAGAACCAAAAATTCATCTGTGTTGAATGCGGTATCAAAACCGTATGCCAAATGGTCGGTCATCGCCAAAAAAGAGTAACCGGCGGCTTTATAGGCATCGACTACTTGGGCCGGTGTGCCGCCTCCGTCCGATATTGTGGTATGCGCGTGAGTATTGCCCTTGTAAAAGTTTCCGTCTTTGAAAAGTGTTCTGAATTCCATTTTTTTGCTCCTGCCTTTTAATATTCGGAAGAATACTGTTATCATTTTAACACAGTTTCGACATTTTTCAACCGCCGAAAAATAATCTGGAAAAGAAACAAGCGGTTATAAGCGCCGTAATGTCCGCAAAAACCGCACAGATTAGTGTCTGGCGTGTCTTTTTGATTCCTACGGAGGCAAAATAAAGAGAAAAAACATAGAATGTCGTTTCATTTGCGCCTTCGATCACCGAAGCGAGTTTCCCGATGAAACTGTCCGGCCCTTCTTTTCGAAACAAGTCCTGCAGCAACGCAAAAGCACCACTGCCGGAAAGCGGTCGAAGGAATGCTATCGGAAGCACATCTGGCGGGATTTTAAAAAGAGTTGCCACAGGATCGAATAATGATGCGATTGCATCTAAAACGCCGCTTGCCCGCATCACCATCACCGCAACAACCATGCCGACATAGGTTGGGAAGATGGCCGCAGCAGTATCGATTCCGGTTTTAGCCCCGAGCCGGAAACTCTCGAAAACTCTGACCTTTTTAAAGGCGCCGAATAAAAGGACAGCCGCTAAAAACAGCGGCAGAATCAAGACGCTGATATATTGGAACATCAGGGCGGCCTCCTCTCGATCACAATATTCAGGAGCTGCCCGCTAATCACAGCAATAACAGATACGATCAGCATCGGCAGCATGATAATGTATGGTTCTTTGCTGCCGTGGAGCTGTCGGAGAGCAGCTAAGGTTGTCGGAATCAGCTGAATTGTTGAAGTATTGACAAGGACAAAACGGATCATATCAGGAGAAGCATCTCCGCCGTATTTTGTTTGTGAAGCCAATTTATGCATCGCAGCAAGACCGAGCGGCGTTGCCGCACTGCCAAGTCCTAGGAAATTTGCTGCCATATTCTGGGCAATTAATGGGTAAGCCGGGTTTTCTTTTTTCATTTTCGGAAATAAAATTTTTAAAACCGGCATCCAGAGTTTTGCGATTAGCAGGTCGAATTTGCTGTCGCGGGTAATCTGTAAAATTCCGCTCCAAAAGCACAAATTTGCCAATAATGTCAAAAAAAGTGTCGCCGCTTCTTTACACCCGCCAGGGATAGCCGAAGCCACTTCGCTCACCTTTCCCGTGATCACTGCGTAAATGATGGAACCGACCATCATGACAAGCCAAATCCAATCCGACATTTTTCCTCCAAAAAAATATTTCATTGACATTTTACTTTTCTTGTGTTAGCATTAATATACAAATCAAAGGTGAGGTGTGTAGTATGAAAGAAACAGGCATCATCAGGAACTTGGACGAACTCGGAAGATTGGTAATCCCGATTGAATCCCGCAGATCACTCAACTGGAAAGTACATGATCCCATCGAAATTTATGTTGACGACGGTGCGATTATTCTGAAAAAGCATATGAATTCCTGCGTGTTCTGCGGCAGCCAAAGCGAGCTGAATGAATACGAAGGTCTGAATGTTTGCAAAAAGTGCATAGAGCATCTTGGCAATCTCAAGTAAGGTCTTTCTGATATGACAAACAGAGAACGCGCTCTCGCAGTTTTAAACTACGAGAGTTATGATCGGTTACCCTGCGTAGCCTTCGGTTATTGGGCGGAGACAGCTCAGAAATGGGCAAAAGAAGGAAATATCACCCAAGAAATGGCCGATAGTTACTGCAAGACCGGCGACAACGGTATCGGAGACAGGCAAATCATGGCTCAGCTTGGCTTTGATTTCAACTGGAGTTGCGGTTTCAGCGGCCGTACTTCCCTATTACCGTCATTTCAAGAGCAAATTATTGAAGAAAAACCAAACGGCCAAAGACTGGTCCGCAATAGCGAAGGGTTGCTGGTCATGACAAAACCCGGCACTACTTCCATTCCCTCCGAAGTCGGTACCTCTCTTACCGACCGGAAAGCATGGGAAGAACTCTATCTTCCCCGTTTGCAATACAGCGAGGACCGGGTTGACGAAAAGGCGCTTAAGGAGCGGATTAATAATTGGGATCTCGATGTCCCGATTGCGTTCCATGTAGGCAGCTATATCGGCGTAATGCGTAATCTGCTCGGCGTTGAGCATTTCTCTTATCTGATCGCCGACGATTACGATCTCTATATCGAGATTGCAGAAACGCTCTGTAACCTCTGTTATAAGATCGCCGAGCGTATTCTCTCGTTTGGCATAAAAATCGATTATGCCCATTTTTGGGAAGACATTTGCTTCAAGAACGGACCGCTGGTCATCCCATCGATATTCGAGGAAGTCATCGGCCCGCACTACAAAAAGACCACCGATCTGCTGCATCAGCACGGAGTGAAAATCGTCTCCGTCGACTGCGACGGCAAGATTGATACGCTTGTACCCATCTGGCTCGAAAACGGCGTCAACACCATGTTCCCGATCGAAGTCGGCACTTGGAACGCCTCCATCGCACCGTGGCGTGAAAAGTACGGCAAAGAACTTCGTGGTGTCGGCGGCATGGACAAACGCGTATTTGCGCAGGACAAAGCGGCGGTCAACGCCGAAATCGAACGGCTGAAAGCGCTGGTCGCTCTGGGCGGTTATATTCCATGCCCTGACCATCGCATCGCTCCGGACGCAAAATACGAACTCGTGGCCTATTACTGCGAACAATATCAAAAAGCTTTTCGGTAATAACCAAACAACAAAAGACCGTCCTGTCCGATTTTTCGGAGAGGGCGGTTTTTGTTGTTTTTTCAATTGGCTTTACGCTTTTTCGTTCTCCTTGAGTTTTCTCTGAAGCCAAATCGACGCGACGTCCATCGCATTATAAAGTCCGGTTCGCTCGGTCTTATTGAAAACCTGAGGCCTTCCGGACAAGATGTCAGTAGAGACCAGCATCACGGAAATGCGGTTGGGGATTTCTTTTCCGCCCACCGTTTTATTATCCAGTATCTTCATTTCGACGATGCAGCTGTCGGTAGGGTCGCCGTAATAGATGGTGTCTTTTGCACGCACCAACGGCTTTCCCATATAAGTCAGAAATTTCGACGGCTCCTGTGCCATATTTATCACTCCTCACGCGAAATACGGGTTTCACCTATTCAGTATACCACAATTTCAGGATATTTTCAACCCGATGTTTGGCACCTATTCTCAAGGTTATTCTTCATATAGATTTCCGCTGTTTTCTTTATTAAGTGTACCGTCAAGTTCAATCATTAAAAACCGGGCTAGTTCATTTACAACAGGTCTATGCCTTTTACCTTTCGGCACTATTATAAACTCTCCTTCTTCGACTTTTATCAGACCTTCATCGGTATCAAGGTAGAAGTAACCTTCAATCACATAAAAGAGTTCATCGGATTGCTCGTGAATGTGAAAATCCAACGTTCGATTCTCTACATTGGCAATACTCAGGACATGATCGTTCAAACGTCCTACTTTATCATATGTATACAACTTCTTAAGATCATTGGCTGTTTTTATAAGATTAACTTTGTCCAGCATGATATTGCTCCAATCTCACCAAAAATCTAATATCTGTGCAACAAGCCCGGTTTATTTAGTATCCCACGGAATCGGATCACTCGGCTCGATTGTTCCGGCTCCGATCGGTGTTGTCTCTCCGGTTTCCGGATTGGTCGGCTGATCCATTTGAAATAAAAATCCGGTTTTCCCGTATCTGCCGAGTTTATCTTGATCGTAACGGTCGCTGTCCATGCAGAGGCTGACGGCCTTCAGGGCAACTGTCAGTTCATTGCTCCCCTCGATAAGTTCATGTTCCCATAAAAACTCACATTCGATTTTCAAAAAACACTCTTTGATTCGAGGTGCGTTCACTTTTACGGCTTTTTCCGCCGTCAGGCCGGAAGCGGTAATTTCATCTGTTTCATATTGATTATTCCCGATGGTTTTGATACAGCGGGCATAGATATCAAACGAAGGAAAATTCAACACACAGACACCTGTCTCTTTCAACGACTTGTACATATGCCCGTTTTTTGAAACTCTGCTCATGATACAGATAAAATCATTCGCACCTCCTCCGATAAAACTCGACCAGGACTGCATGCAGGCATTTTCTTTTCCGTTCGGTTTCCAGCCCGTGACAACGAATACCAGGGATGGCATTCCAGTCACAAAATCATACCATGAAATATTTCCACAGGCCTTTAAATATTGCTCAGTGAATTTCTCGGGTCTTGCAAAAAGAGAGATTTCTTTTTTCATAATATTATATGCTTCCCTGTTAATGAATTTTGTTCCCTTTTATTTTATCGCATTGAACACGACAACTGTGTGTCGTGTTATAAGCTAAGAGTTTTTTTTAAGGACAGCAGATATTCCATTGCTTTTTTATGATGGTCGCCGTCATTTGCAAATTCCATATATTTTTTACATGAAAAATCACTGCATTCGCCGCAATGATTTATTTGCTTATCTTCACAACATTTAAGTAAATTACAATTTGTATCACACCAATGAACTCCGGTTTTATTCCAACAGCCCCTGCAAAACGGAGCCTTTTTCATCACTGCCTCGGCACCATCATTTTCTCCGATCCACCCTTTGCTTTCAAACCACCTTACCAATGATTCCGCTGCATTTTTATCAAATTCCGCTTTGTAAAGATCACATTCGTTACAGTCAATTCCGCAAGCCGCTAATTTCATCTTTTTCATAAATCAATCTCCGTTCTTATTTTTAATTATTATTAACAGAAGCAGCAGGTGTGGACAAGTTCTCCGGTCTTTTGCCCTTTATCCCTCGATTTACCGAATTAAATTCATAGGAATAAAGCATCTTCTGACATGAAACAATCTCAAATTCAATATTCAAGTTTAATGATTTTAACCTCTCATATTCGGCGTCCACATTTTAAACGCCGAAACTGAACTTGGTCATTCCGGTCCCGTGATATTGACTGAAGTTAAAACACATATCCCCTTCAGCTGCGGATTTTGAATAAATCGTGATACCGCCGTCTTCTGCCGTGATAACAACATGGACATCATTCAATTCGGTTTCGAATTGCAAAACTTTTTGATAAAACTCCGCAAGTTTACGGACATCTTCCGTGATCAAGCAAATACCGTTTTTACAATCTCATGGCTTTTTTATCCTTTCTTACCTAAGTTCTACATAATATTAGTGATTTTATCAGATTTTAATTGTTTCCACAAGATGTAAATCATAAACAGTTCAACTTATTAAAAATCGAAATATTTGTCGAAAAGCACTTGACAGAATGTAAAAAATATTGTATAATCCAGATGTAAAGGATTTGTGCTTTACACAGCGCTTAACAGGAGGCGATGACGTGCAGAAAAACTTAGAAATTTCTCTGTTGCTGGATTTTTACGGCGATCTGTTGACCGAAAAACAGCGCGAAGTCACCGAGATGTATTATAACGACGATATGTCTCTGTCCGAAATCGCCGAAATTGTCGGAATCACCCGCCAGGGCGTCCGGGATGCGATCAAGCGTTCCGAACAAGTCATGACGGAATTTGAAAGTAAAGTCGGTTTCTGTGCAAAATATCTGCAGATTCGCGAAGGACTTGACACGATTGTGCGCGTCTCCCACGGTATCGCCACGCAGAACAAGGGTTATTCCTATTCGAAAATCACCGACGACGGTATTAAGGAGATCATCTCGGTCTCGCAAAAACTTCTGGATTAGGAGCTTTACCGGTAATGGCATTCGAAGGTCTCAGCGAAAAACTCAGCGGCATCTTCAAAGCACTTAAAAACCGCGGAAAGCTGTCGGAAAACGATATCAAGGACGTCATGCGGCAGGTGCGCATCGCACTGCTCGAAGCCGACGTCAACTTCAAGGTCGCAAAGGATTTTGTCGCTAAAGCCGGCGAAAAATGCCTCGGCGCGGAAGTGCTCCAAAGTTTAACTCCCGCCCAACAGGTCATCAAGGTCGTCAACGCCGAACTGACCGAGCTGATGGGCAGCACGAACACCCGCATCAACTTTGCCTCCGTTCCGCCCACGATCATCATGTTATGCGGTCTCCAGGGCTGCGGTAAAACGACGCACTGCGCAAAACTCGGCTATCTGCTGCGGTCTCAGGGCAAACGCCCGCTGCTCGTCGCCTGCGATATTTATCGTCCCGCCGCCATCGACCAGCTTGTCACAATCGGAAAAAAAGCCGATCTGCCGGTGTTTGAGATGGGACAGACCGACCCCGTTAAAATCGCGAGAGAAGCCGTCAAGCATGCCAAAGACCATGGAAACGACATCGTGATTCTCGATACCGCAGGCCGTCTGCACATTGACGAGACGATGATGGATGAATTGAAAAACGTCAAATCCGCCGTCAAGCCCAACGAGATCATGCTCGTTGTCGACGCGATGACCGGTCAGGACGCTGTAAACGTCGCAGAGAGCTTTAACGCCGCGCTCGGTATCGATGGTGTAATGGTAACAAAAATGGACTCCGACACCCGCGGCGGCGCCGCGCTGACCGTCAAAGCTGTCACCGGAAAACCGGTCAAATTTATCGGAGTCGGAGAAAAGATCGACCAACTCGAGACCTTCCACCCCGACCGTATGGCAAGCCGGATCCTCGGTATGGGTGACGTGCTGACGTTGATTGAAAAAGCTGAATCGCAATTCGACGAAGCCGAAGCCGAGAGAACGATTAAGAAACTCAAATCCAATAAATTTGATTTCAATGATTTGCGCGATCAATTCGCTAATATGAAAAAGATAGGCAATCTCGCCGACATCATCGGCATGATTCCCGGTGCGGGCAAGATCAAGCAAGAAGACATCGACATGAAGCGATTCGGTAAAATTGATGCGATGATCTGCTCGATGACACCTGCAGAGCGTTCCAACCCGAACTTGATAACCCCACCCCGCAAACGCCGCATTGCCGCCGGAAGCGGAACCAAGGTCGAAGACGTCAACCGTCTGCTCAAGCAGATAGATCAAATTCGCGACATGATGAAGCAGTTCGGCAAAAAAGGCGCAAATAAGAGAAGATTCCCCGGAATGGGATTTTAACGGTTTCAATCCGATTCGTTAACGAACGGTTGAACATAAATCATCAACAACACACAAATTTGGAGGAATTCAAATGTCAGTCAAAATCAGATTAAAGCGCACCGGCGCAAAAAAGGCCCCGTCTTACCGCGTTGTCGTGGCGGATTCGAGATTCCCGCGCGACGGCAGATTCATTGAGGAAATCGGTTTTTATAACCCGCTCACCGAACCCTCTGTGTTTCAGGTAGATGGCGAAAAGGCCAAGAAATGGATCGCCAACGGCGCACAGCCGACCGATACCGTCAGAGTGCTGTTGAAGAAAAACGGCATCATCGAATAATCTAAGGGTTTTCTCCGAAAGGTGAAAGATCCGGAAAGGCATACCCGTAATGGAAGAATTCATCACTTTACTTTTCAACGGGATCGTCACCAGTCCCGATGAGATATCCATCGAGGTTTCGCAGCCGGATGCGTCGGGCGCGGTCATCTATACCGTTGGCGTCGCCGCCTGCGACATGGGGCGCGTGATCGGAAAAAGCGGCAGAATGGTCCGCTGTCTCAAGACCCTCTTTAAGGCAGCCGCCGCAAGGCAGGGTCAAAACGCTTCGCTCGAAGTTAAATAGGATTAAAATAATGCGCGATTACCTTGAACTCGGAAAAATCGTCTCCACTCATGGGTTGAGAGGCGAATTCAAGGTCGATTTGTGGTGCGACGGCCTAGCTTTTGCCGCGCAGTTCAAGACCCTGTATCTCGGCGCACAGCACGACATTTTAAAAATCACAAGCTGCCGCGGAACCGATGTACAGGCGATTGTCATGGCCGAAGGTTATAGTCATGTTGACACTGCGAAAACCCTGGTCGGAAAAACCCTTTGGTTTGCGCGGAAAGACGCCGTCCTTGCTGACGGCAGTTTTTTTGAGGACGATCTGATTGGGCTCACGGTTATCGATGTTGCCTCCGGCGAAACCTACGGGAAAATCGCGCAGATTTACCGCACCGGAGCAAACGATGTCTACGCTGTACAGGATAAAAGCGGCGTTGAAAAATTGTTCCCTGCCATCCCGCAGATCGTAAAAAACATCGATATACAAACCGAAACTATGACCATTTCCCCGATTCCCGGCATTTTCGACGGCGAAAATGAATCGCTATGAGAATTGATATTATGACCCTGTTCCCCGAAGTCTGCGCGGCTTTTACCGGCAGCAGCATCCTCGGACGGGCACAGCAAAAAAAGCTTGCAGAGATCCATTACCACAACATCCGCGACTATTCCGGGGATAAACATAACCGCGTCGACGACTATTCCTACGGCGGCGGTCCCGGCATGATCATACGGCCGGAACCGGTCTATGCATGCTTTGAAGCCATCTGCAACGAATGCGGTTATCGTCCGAAAATGTTTTTCATGTCTCCGCAAGGTAAGACCTTCTCGCAGATAAAAGCGTTCGAACTCTCGAAACTCGACGGATTCGCGATTCTGTGCGGCCATTATGAAGGCATTGATCAACGGGTCATAGAAAAGATCGTCGATGAGGAAATCTCCATCGGTGATTTTGTTCTGACCGGCGGCGAGCTCGCGGCAATGGTTGTCACCGATGCGACGGTACGCCTGATCGATGGCGTCCTCTCCGAACCGGAATGTTATCTCGGCGAAAGTCATGTCAACGGGTTGTTAGAGTACCCGCAATACACCAGACCCGAAGTTTGGCGGGATATGTCCGTTCCCGAGATCTTGATTTCCGGTCACCATGAAAACATTCAAAAATGGCGCAGGCAGAAATCCTTAGAAACTACGTTAAATAAACGGCCTGACATATTGAACGAAAAGGTTCCGAAACCCGGCAAATAGAATTGTGACATTGCACAAAGGGTTAATTTTTACTTAGCGAACTTTGTCATATATTCTAAACTTAATCCGGATTTTCAAAAGAAATCGGTTTTGAGTTGACTGTTTTTAAAAAAAGGTTTATAATTAATATATGACTAAGCCCTTTCGGGCGCAATCCCGGAGTTTGGTTCATTATTTTTTGAAAGCGAACTTGAATCGAACATACCAAAACCTGCAAAAGGAAGGTCACAATAATGGTATACAAAGATGTCATCGTCAGAAACAAGGTCGGTCTGCACGCTAGACCTGCTACGTTCTTTATACAGAAAGCAAATGAGTACCGCTCTACAATATGGGTAGAAAAAGAGGAACGCCGTGTGAACGCAAAGAGCCTGCTCGGAGTACTCTCTCTCGGTATCATCGGCGGCTCCGGCGTACGCATCGTCGCCGACGGTTCCGATGAAAATGAAGCAGTGAACGCCCTGGTAGCTCTGCTCGAATCCGGTTTCGAAGAAAACTAAACTTAAAATTTAACTGAAATTCTCTTCAGGGCGGGGTGAGATTCCCCACCGGCGGTGACAGTCCGCGAGCGGATTTTCCGCAGAATCGGTGCAATCCCGATACCGACGGTATAAAGTCCGGATGAAAGAAGAGTTCACATTTTTGCGAGCCCTCGCCCTTGTTTTACAAGGGCTTTTTGTTTATTATATTTTTTTGAAAGGTTGCAAGATTAAAATGAAACTTATTGCCAATAGAGCCTTTTCAACCAGAGGAATTACCACCATAGGTATTCTAACGGCATTGTCGATTGTCTTGGTATTGTTCGCCCGCTTCCCACTGTTGATCTCATACCTCGAATACGAACCGGGCGATATTCCGATTTTAATCGGCACTTTTATGTATGGCCCCGTTGTCGGTCTTGTGATTGCCGCAATCGTTTCGCTGGTTCAAGGTTTTACAGTCAGTGCCTCCAGCGGTTTATACGGAATTTTAATGCATTTTATCGCCACAGGTACGCTGGTTCTGGTCGCCGGGATGATTTACGCATTCCATAAAACGCAAAAAGGCGCGATCGTGTCTCTCTCCGTCAGCGCTGCCGTTGAAATCGCCATCATGCTCGGTGCTAATGTTCTCATCACACCGCTCTTTTTGGGCATACCGAGATCGCAGGTTTTACCAATACTGCTTCCGATCATATTACCGTTCAATTTAATTAAGTGTGCAATAAATTGCACGATTACGTTTTTTATTTATAAACCGCTCTCAAAGCGGATCAATTATCAGGCAAAGAAATAATCTCCTCGGCAGTCTTTTCGGAAAGCATACTCACCCCCTCAAAGTTCATCGCATTTTTATAAAAAGCCTCGAGCTCATCATGACGTTTTTTTATTTTCTCAAGTCTCGCGCAGGCGCTCTCGAGGCGTTTTTCGATGGTGTTGTTATAAATGGAGAAAACAGTACCGAAATCCCGATATATGGGCCGCATATAAAATTTGGGTCTTGACTAGAACAGAGGGTTATCACGGAACAATTTCAAGAGGATG
>DAOPZJ010000052.1:0-5572 GCA_035353335.1 Oscillospiraceae bacterium
CGGTCGTGGAAAAACTGCCACGCGTCCCGCGATCTCTTGATCACGCCCTGCGCCTGCAGATATCGGAACCCCTTGTCATAAAGCCGCCTGTCTTCGGTTTTCATTTCGGGTCCGGTTTTGTCCATATGTTCGTATCCTCCGGAAGATTATTGATAAATCGTACGCCCCGGGACATTCGGCCGCCGCATCGGCGGCCCCGCAATTCAATTCTTAATTCTGAATTCTTCATTCTGAATTGTTGTTTTTCCCGTAAGTGACGCGGATGTCCAGCCCCGGGTCGGGCGGCTGCGCTTCTTCCGAAAATTCACCCGGGAACTTTCGGCACAGCAAAAACTTAGCAAACCCGGCATCGTAATTCCGGTTCAGGGCATTGGCGATGAGGCAGCTCTTCTGCGCCTCTTCGGCGTGCGCGCAGGCCTCGGCGAATTCGGGGTGGCCCTCTTTCCATTCGAGCAGGCGCGATACGGTCACGCCGATCTGCCGCGCGAACCGGTCGAGCGTCGGATATTCGGGCGCGAACAGAACCGGCTTTTTCCGTTTCACTTCGCCGGACGGCAAATATTCCTCGTCGTACGCGATGGTCTCCCGCGCGCCGCAAAAATACCGCAGCAGCGTTTCGCAAAACTCCGCCGAATATTCGGCCGGCTCTTTTGGCGCTTTTTTCATTATCTTTTTCACCTCAATTTCCACCCGCAGCCCGGTAATTTCGGTAATCGATAATCCCCTCTTGACGTTTTATACAATAGCACAACTATTACCCGTTTCGCTACCCGGTTTTGCATTTTGTTGAAAAGCCGAAATTTCCGCTTTGCGATGCCGTTTTTCGGCATTATCCCAAAAGTCCGTTGCCCTTTATCTTCTGTCCGTTGCCCTTTATCTTCTGTCCGTTGCCTTTTATCCTCTGCCCGTTGCCCGGGATACCCCGTCCGATTCCGGCTTTTTCCTTTTCCCATTTATTTTATTTATCCGATTTTTTTCTTCAGACCGCTTGACATTCAGTTGGAAAAAGTGTAAAATATGAATATTATTTGTTGTTTTTTTGTCATAATTGATTGAGATTTAGCCAAATCGAAGCGGGGGAAGTTCAATGACAGACCTTTCCGTCCTTGAGAGAATCCGGGACCCCGAGATCCGTGCCGGAGTCCGAGCCGCAATCGAAAAAAACCTGATTCCCGCCTGCCATGAACGCGCCTACCCCGGGCATTTCAGCATCTGCGCCGACGGCAAAAGCTACGGCGAATATGCCACCTGGCCGAGGTTCATCTCCTGGCAGATGGTCGGCGCCTATCTGCTGCTCGGCATGAAACAGATCGCGCTCGGTTATTTTGATTTTGTCGAAAAATCTCAGCGCGAAGACGGCGCCGTTCCGTTTATCATCGCGCGCGCCGAAGACCATATCTCCCCCGAAAGCCGCTGGACCTATGCGCGCGGGATGCGCTGGCCGGAAGACATCTTCACCTACACCCCGAAAGACAAAAATTATAAGCCCGAACAATACATCGGCCTGTTCCGTCATTGGATGCCGCAGAACCCGCTCTCGATGCAGGGTACGATCACTTATCCGCTGACGGCTTATGAAATTTATCAGACGACCCGCGACAGGGAATGGCTTTTTGAAAAAATGCCCTCCCTCGAGCGGGCCTATCGCTATATTCTGACTCAAAAGAGCCCCGAAGGCCTCATCGGCGGCGCGGCTTTTTATATCGACGCCCCGTCCCGCTCGGAGTGGGGCGGCGTCACCCAGTGTGCCGGTTATCTTGCATTTTATCAAATGTCGGAGCTCTGCCGCGAACTCGGCGACGAGTTGAAAGCGGAGGTTTGGCGGCATGAAGCCGACGTTTTGGGGTGGTCTTTCCGCCGCGCTTTCTGGAAAGGCGACCGGTTCGCCGAATACATCCACCCCGAGCGCGGGGCCATCACGCGCCACGGCCATACCGACGTCGATTTTGCCGCGATCGCCTGCGGCCTTGCCGACGCGGGGCAAAAACAGCGGCTTTGGGATGCCCTCAAGACCCAAGATTTTTGGGCGGGCGGCATGCCGACCCGGCTGGTCACGGATCCCGTCGATGACGACCCGGAAGAGAAACGGGAATTCGAAACGGCCCGGCTTTGGCGGGCGGGAAACTTCACGACTTATCTGAACGCCGCGCTCGGAAGCGTTTGGTTTTCCGAGCTGAATGCCTGCCTGCGTATGCAAGAATATGACCGCATCCGCAAATCGGTCAAGCTTGTCTGCCAAATGGGCCTCGCCCACGGCGGTTATTGGAGCGAAAGATATCAGCTTGACGAAGACGGCAAAGCGGTCCCCGCAGGATGCGTCAACGGCTATTGCGAATACCCCGCCGTCCTCACCCGTTTCGTCCTCGGCAATATGGAGTTATTTGAGTAAATCACACGCAAACGGCCGCCCGCATCCGCGGGCGGCCGTTCCGTTTACGATTATTTATTTCACTTTTCTATCGCGCCTGCGCACCGCAATCGTGATAACCCCTCCCGCTGCCGCCAGCATCGTCATAACCGCAACGAAAGGCAGCGCTGAGCCGCCGCTTCCCATCGCGGGAACGCTCGCCGCACTTGTGCTGCCCGATACCGTACTGCCGGTCGGAGCCGATGCGGATGCGGTTGTCGATGCAGCCGACACAGCCGGCGCGGCGTTGACCGTCACGCTGACCGTGACGGTCAGGGGAATGCGGTTCGGATTTGCCACATTGAGCGGCAGCGTTACGGTACCGGTTGCCGTAAAGGTCTGCGCGGTTTTGACCGAAGGGGTATAGGCGCATGAAGTCAGATCCCACGTTACAGATCCGACTTCGCTTCCGGCGTCTGTCATCAGCGCAGCCGTCAGGGGCAGGCCGAGCGCGTCGATGGTCCTTGCGGTGCCGTTCGCAAGCCCCGTGATCGCCGCCGGCGGGGTGATGCCGGTCAGATTCCGGCTCAGGCCGGCTTTCGGCAAAATTGTCAGCGTAAACGTCATCGAGGCACTCGAAACGCCGTTATCCGCGGTCAGTTTCACGGGATAAGTCCCGGGCGCAAGCCCCGCCGCGATATCCAGTTTCTTGGTCGTGTTGTTCCAGACGATTTTGCCGCCGTAGGTCTTATCCTGCGTCACGGTCGGCGCGGGAATGCCTTTCAATTCAAAAGCCGCCGTCGGCGCCGATGCGTACCCCTCCGAAAGCGTCAGTTCGGCAGGGCCCGAGATCGAAGCGTTTTGGGTTATCGCCGTATAGTGAACGGTTCCGTTCCACATTCTGCCCGAATACAAATTGCCGGTAAAGTCCGGATTTCCCCTGCCGTTTCCGGCAATGATCTTCAAAATCCCGTCCGAATATTCGGTTCCGACAGGCATATCGGTATACTGCATTTGACATCCGGTGGCCGAGTAATCGCTGACGGTCACATAAAATCCGCAGCGGATCCCCGGTTGAAGGGTGACGCCTCCGACATTGAGCGGCGTGGGTTGATCGGTTCCAGCAGGTGTGATGCCCGACTGCGAGCCGACAAGCGTCCACGCCGAGGCATTCGACTCATGACCCGCATAGCCCCCCTCGCGGTAATAAACGCGGACCGTACAGGTCGTATTACCGTTATACGAAGTGAGATTCACATCGAAAGAGTTGATGAGAATCGGATATGCGCCGACGACTTCCATGTCGAACATGTTGCCGGCATATCTGTTGTCTGATTTAAATATGGTCGTCAGCGCGCCTTGCGCGCCCACCGTCAGTGTGAAGGTCAGAGTGGCTGCGGGGGATATCCCGTTCGAAGCGGTCAGCACTACGGGATAACTCCCGACCGCAAGCCCCGCCGCGATGTCTAATTTTTTCGTCGCGTTATTCCAGACGATCCTGCCGCCGTAAGTCGTGTCCTGCGTCACCGACGGCTCGGGAGTGCCCGTCAGCGTGTAAGCCGCCGTTGAAACCGCAGAATATCCCGGCGTCAGGTTCATACTCATCGAACCCGTAAGAGTCGGCGCGATATTGCGCGTGACCGTGAGGGTGTAAGTCTTTTCAGTGATGCCGTCCTTCGCGAAGACGGTGATGGTGAACACATTCACGCCGACATTGAGATTCTGTATCGAAGCCGAGCCGTCCCAGGCAAAAGGCGTTCCTGTGCCTGCCTGTAAAGTCATGGTGGCATTCGGGTTGTTTACGGAAGCTCCAAGGGTAACGCTCGTATTTCTTGTCGCCGCCGTATAGGCGGTCGTATCGGGCGAAAAGGCCTCGTTGAGCGTCGCGCCCCCGACGGTCAAATTCGAAAGGGTCGCGTCGCCGGAATACGGGGTATAGTAGACGGTCCCGTTCCAGGCTCTGTCGGAATATATGTTACCCGAAAAGTTTGGTTCTCCCCGGCCGATGCCGGAAATGATTTTCAAGTGATCGTCCGAATATACGGTTCCGGCAGGTTTGTCGGTATAAATAAAAGAGCTGTAGGTTCCGCTCACGACAAAATAAAACCCGTAACGGATCCCCGGTTGGAGGGAGAAACCGCCGACGGCAAGCGGTGTAGGCAGATTATTGCCCGCACCGGGTACGTCTGTCTGAGAACCGAGAAACGTCCACTCCGAGGCATTTGTCTCATGCCCCGCATATCCGCCGGCGCGGTAAAAAACGCTGACCGTGCAGGTTGTCTCCGGGAGTTTTAACAGATTGATATCGAAGGAGTCAACTGTGATCGGTACGTTTCCGATGACTTCCATATCAAACATGACGCCGTTTTGCCCGTTGCCTCCTTCAAAAAGTGTTGTAAGCGAATCGGCCGACACCGTCAGCATAAATATGTGGGCCGCGGCAGGAGATATCCCGTTCGAAGCAGTCAGCACCACGGGATACATACCGGCGGGAAGTCCCTCGGCGATTTCGAGCTTCTGTGTCGTGCTGTTGTACAGGATCTTGCCGTTATAGGATGTATCCTGCGTCACCGACGGGGCGGGATCACCCTCCAGGGTGAACATGTCCGTCGATGCCGCGGAGTATCCCATGGTCAGCCGCATCGCCGTCGGGCCCGCAATGGCAGGCGCGGTTTCAGCGCTTTTGGCAGACGCCGTAACGGGCATCAAAACCAGTGCCAGGCAAAGGCAGAGCATTGCCGCAATCATCCGTTTTTTCATCTGTTTCACGGTCTCCTCTTTTTTGATTTTCTTTTTCGGCAGCGTGTTTAAAATCCGGATCGTCCGTCAACTGTACAGCCGAGTATCATCAGTTATGAAGATTTTACCATATCATCCAAGTAAAGTCAATAAAAAAATTCAAAATCCGTCCCTATCCCCCTCCCCGTCATCGGCGCGTACCCCCCGTCATTGCGAGCGAAGCGCGGCAATCAATGTGATGGGTACAATCCATGCGAAATCCATGCGATGGGGAATGGGGACAATCAAATACTGCGGCAATCAAACGCTGCGGCAATCAAACGCTGCGGCATCAAATGCTTCGGCATTCAAATGCTTCGGCATTCCGGTATCCGCCGCGGCGTTGATGGGATTCTTTTTAATCTCCCGTCCCCGCCGCGCGGATTACCGTTCCGTTTTTTCGTAGGGCATGGCATCCTTGACATGCCGTGTTTATGACCTCCGGCT
>DAOPZJ010000052.1:5672-10125 GCA_035353335.1 Oscillospiraceae bacterium
CCGTTCCCTACAAATAAATTACCTTGACTTTCCCTCATATTCGGCTACAATGAAAACAAATAACACGCATCGGAGGAAGTCCTATGAAAGACCTTTCCGTCCTCGAAAAAATCAAAGACCCCGACATCCGCGCCGGGGTTCTCGCCGCCATCGAAAAAAACCTGATCCCCGCCTGCCACGAGCGCGCTTATCCCGGCCATTTCGGCATCTGCGCCGACGGCAAGGGCTTCGGCGAATACAGCACCTGGCCGGGCCTCGACTCCTGGCAGATCGCGGGCGCCTACCTGCTGATGGGCATGGAGCAGATCGTGCTCGGCTATTTCGATTTCGTCGAGGCCTCCCAGCGCGAGGACGGCAACATCCCGTTCGCCGTGTGGCGTGCGGAGGACTTCGCCGACCCGAAAAATCGACAGACACACGCGCGAGGTCTGCGCTACCCCGACGACGTGTTTGAATTCATCCCCAAGGGCAAAAAACATAAGCCCGAAAAATGGATCGGCCTGTTCACCCATTGGGTCGTCGAAAACCCCCTGTGCCTGCTCGGCACGATCTGCTATCCCCTGACCGCTTACGAAATCTATCAGACCACAAGGGACAAGCATTGGCTCGCCAAAAAACTGCCCTCGGTCGAGCGCGCCTGCCGCTATATCCTCACCAAGAAAAGCCCTGCGGGACTCATCGGCGGCGCGGGTTTTTATATCGAACTGCCGCCCCGCGCGGAGTGGGACGGCATCACCCAGTGCTATTGTTATAAGGCGTTCAACGAGATTGCGGAGCTTTACCGCGTGCTCGAAGACGACGCGAAAGCGGAAGTATGGCAAGCCGAAGCGGACGCCCTCGGACGGGCATTTCGCCGCAGCTATTGGAAAGACGGAAGATTCGCCGAGTATATCCACCCCGAGCACGGCCCCGTCACCTTCCACGGCTATACCGACACCGATTTCGCCGCCATCGGATACGGCCTCGCCGACGCCGGGCAGATCAACCAGTTGTGGAACACGCTCAAAGCCCAGAAGAATTTCTGGTGGGGCGGTATGCCGACGCAGGCGGTCACGATGCCGTTTCTGTACCGCGAATGGGAGCTCGGCCGGCCGGTGGATTTCTCGGTGAACGGCCCCATCTACGACATCGCCGCCATCGGCAGGGTCTGGTTCGTCGAACTCAACGCCTGCTTAAAAATGCGCGATTACGACCGCATCCGCGAGTCGGTGAAACTCGTGTGTCAGATGGGCCTCGCCCACGACGGCTATTGGTATGAGCGTTATCATATGGTGCAGAGCAACAAAGTCGTTCCCGCCGGCCCCGAGGGCTATTGCGAATACGCCGCCATCCTCACCCGCATCGTCCTAGGAAACATCGAACTGTTTATTTGAATATTCGTTTCATCATAATCAATCAATTTCAAAAAAATTTTAGATCAATGTTGTTATTTTCCGTTGCCGGTGGTATAATACTTTTCGAACACAAATTTTATAAACTGTGTTTGAAAAGTCGGTGTTAAATCAATGAAAAAAAAAGAAACCGCAAAAAAAATAATTTCAGAAGCAGGCGGTATTGCAAAAACCGCGCAGCTCATCACTGCCGGACTTTCTAAATCCGACGTTGCTTTTCTTTGCCATGGCGGATTTATTCAGCGTATTCGCCACGGTTATTATCAGCTTTCCGAAAAAAACGATGTCCGCGAAGAGCAGCTGCTTGCGGCATTGCTGCCGGAGGGCATCGTCTGCGCGGAATCCGCGCTGTTTCATTACGGTTACAGCGATTTTGCCCCGAGAAAATGGTCGATCGCCGTTCCGCGCTCTATTGCTAAAGTAAAATCGAAAATTGATGCTGTTCCGGTGAAAATCTATTACATTCAAAAAGGGCAATATCAACTCGGAAAAAAAACTTCCGATTTTAACGGCGTGACGCTTGCAATTTATGACCGTGAACGCACGATTTGCGATTGTTTCAAATACCGCACGAAATTGGACAATGAACTCTTCGGCAAAGCGATGAACGCCTACGCTGCCGATGACCAAAAAAATCTCGCGAATTTGTCGAAATACGCAAAGGAAATGAAGCTTTACAAAAAAGTGGCCGAGCTGATGGAGGTGCTGTTGGGATGACCGATACGGCAGCGTCCGTGCTTGCGCGGCTGAAAAAGAAATCTTTTGAAAGCGGAAGAAGCTATCCGTTATGCTTGCAGCTTTTTTGCGAAGAAGAATTTTTGCGCCGTTTGGAAAAATCCGAATATGCCGAAAATTTTGTTTTAAAGGGCGGATTGTTCCTCTATGCTCTTACCGATTTCGACAGCCGCGTCACCACGGATGTCGATTTCCTTCTCAGGCAGATCCCGAATACACCGCAGCGGTTGAAAGCGGTTCTTGAACAGATCATCGCAGCACCTACCGAAAACGATTTCATCACGTTTGAAATTAAAGAGGTGGCGCCTGTTTCAATTCGAAAAAAATATTCGGGAATCAGCGCTTCGATTGTTGCCCGCATCAAAAACACCCGTACGACATTCGGTATTGATTTCGGCATCGGTGATGTTATCGTTCCGGGACTGAAAAAGCGAAAAATCCCGACGCAGCTCAATGATTTCAACGCGCCGACGGTTAATACATACTCAATTGAGACCACGATCGCCGAAAAACTTGATGCGATTTTGAGTTTGATGGAATTTTCGAGCAGAATGAAGGACTACTACGATATTTATTACCTTGCCGGTAAATTCGATTTTGACGGCGGCATCTTGTGTAAAGCACTGCAAAAGACCTTTGAAAACCGAAATCGTTCTTTTTTCGCCGAACAGTTTGCGCAGATCATGACCTGTAATACCGATAACGGCATGCATAAAAAGTGGAAGGCCTTTACCCGTAAGATTGATATAACGACAGATGATTACGACGTTATCCTGAAAACGATAAAAACTTTCCTCGCCGAACCTTTTCAAGCGGCAATCGAGGGCTCGGATTATCAAAAAAGGTGGTCTGCTTGTTCACTCGAATGGAAGTAAACAAAATCAAACCGAACCTGAAACTCAATCAGGCCTTCGACAGAACTCAAATTTCTCACCGTTTTTCCTTGATATAACCGAATCTAAAACCCCTCCGGATTCGTCGTTCGGGAGGGGTTTTCCATCGTTTAAAACCGCAAACGGTGCGCAATCCGTGCGACGGGAACGAGGTCGTCGCTCCCTACAATCCTTTCCCGTCGCTCTCATAAAACCACAAACCGCTGCTGCCCTTTTCCGGCAGGGTGATTTTAAACTCCCCGCCCACCGATGTCCGCGCCGTCCCGCCGTCCGCATCCTCAAACACATATTGCCCGCCGGGGATTATACCCTGCAAATTCACCGTAACGCTTTCCTGCCCGCATTCCTTCCTGCGGAAGGCCAAAATCGTCCCTTTGTCGGCGACGGGGTCGTGGAACTGCCAGACACAAAAATAATCGGCCTCAAAACTCCGCGTTCGGGAGAGGCCGATCCTTTAAAGAAAAAAATAATTGACCGCAGCGCGTCCGCCTTCTCTGTTCCGCCGCGGGGGCGGATTCGGGATGGTTTATTTTTTCGCCCCGGCGGGCAGGACGGAAAAGCGGTTGCGCCAGAACGCAATCAGGGCGATCACAACGAGCAGCGCGGCGCCCGCGAGCGAGACGGTCTCCAGGGTGCCGTATTGCCCTTGAAAGCCCTCCGGGGCTTTTAAAAACAGATAAATTCCGAAATACGCCCAGGCGACGGGGAGCGGGAACGCGGCGTTGCGGAGTTTGAGCATCACCAACCCCAGCAGCACGACGGCAACCGACAGCATGATGATCGCCCAGAGTTCGTTCGAAAGGCCGAAGCCGTTCCAGCCGAGTTTCGTCAGCGCGGCGGCGGCGTTGACGACCGTCGCGATGAAGAGCCACCCCGAATAGAGCCCGAACGTCAGGGGCAGCAGCCAGCGTCTGCCTTGGCGGATCTCAAGCAGTTTTTTGTCGATCAGAGCCAGCGTGACGAGGAATGCGGCGATGAACAGGGTCGAAATCTCGACCTGAACGAAGGAGAACATCACGATCCAGGCGACGTTCAGGATGCAGGACAGCCAAAACAGCGCCGTGATGCGTTCGATCGCCTCCTGATAATACGGGTCTTTTTTCCGGGCGATCATCACGATGACGGAAATCAGCAGCAGGGCGTAGATGACGCTCCAGATGCTGAAGGTGAGCGGGCCCGGCGTGATGAGGGTGACGTACATGTCCGAAATCTGCTTCTGGGTCAGCCCGTTGATCAGGCCGATGGCGCCCAGGGTGTTGACGGCGAGGGTGATGAGCAGGGATACCAGGTTGAGCACTGCTTTTCGGGTGGTTTTCATACGAATCCTCCTTTTGGTTTTGGTCTGATTTATTTGTGCGGATTTATTTTTTGCGGGGGACCGGGCCTTTCCCATGTAAAATATGCGCCTTTGGGCCGATCATTCACACCCCGGGG
>DAOPZJ010000052.1:10225-18908 GCA_035353335.1 Oscillospiraceae bacterium
CGGGCCTTTCCCATGTAAAATATGCGCCTTTGGGCCGATCATTCACACCCCGGGGCACCGATAACGGGTCCGGTTTCGCGTGGCTCAATAAAATATTCATCCTCCGCCCATTTCACGGGATTTTCTTCGATATAACGAAAATGATTCTGATAATCCTCTTCATCCCGAATGATGTGGTCATGATACGATGATTGCCACATATCAAATCCTGCCTGTTTATTTGTATAACGTTTTATTGATGATATGAGTTTTGGAATTATTGCATTAGTAGGGCGCGGCATCCCTGTTCCCGTCGCACGGATTTCCGCGCCGTTATCCAAAAAATCGATAATGGCAATTAAATGCACATGATTTGGCATAATGACATATTTATCTATGCATATTTGATGATTTTTTTGATTTATGAAATCAATTGTTTCAATTAAATTTTTTCCCAATTTCATCAATTCAACAACCGGCTCGGAAAATCTGGACGGCGCGTCAGGGATGCCGCGCCCTACATTGATCTTGCCCAACAATTCCCGGCGGTTTTTTACGCAAATTGTGATGAAATAAGCGCCGTCCGACGAATAATCATATTCTTTTAATCTCATGGTTTTTCTTTGCGGCAGATCGCTCACGAATAAATTCACCTTTCAATACCGTATGGGCGTCACGGGCCACGGTCCGCACGGCCACGGTCCGACGGCCGTCCGCGGATGTACGTCGTTTTTCCCATCGATGTAGGGCGCGGAATCCTTTACGCGCCGCTCCCGCCGCAGCGGTACCACATTTTTCGTGCCTGTGGGCACACGGAGCGTCAGGGATGCCGCTCCCTACGGATTCATAACACAATCCGCGTGTCAATCTGTTCGAAATCCATTACGTGGATTCATGCGGTTTGTCCGGTCCGTTCCGGCTGAAGGCCTCTTTCAAAAACGCGGCGCGCGAATCGATGCAGGCGCGGGTGATCGGGCTTTGTGAAATCACGTCAAACCCGTGGACGGTGCCCTCGGTGTTAAAAACCCGCGCGGAGACGCCGGCCGCTTTCAGGCGCTCCGCATATAAAATCCCGCCGTCGCGCAGGCAGTCGAACTCCGCGGTCTCGACGTAGGCGGGCGCGAGCCCCGCAAACGACGGGGCGTCGACGGGCGAAACGTATTCCCGCTTCTCGGCGCTTTGGCCGCGGAGATAGAGTTTCGCGTATTTGACGACGTCTTTGCTTGAGCACATCGGGACGTCCGTATAGCGGAGCATCGACCCGGTCTCCCGGTTGTCGCCCGTCGCCGGATAGACGAGCATCTGGGCGCAGGGCATTTTCTTTTTGCGGTCTTTCGCCATCAGACATACCGCCGCCGCCAGCATCCCCCCGGCGCTGTCGCCGCCCACCGCGATGCGGTTCGGGTCGATGCCCAGCTCCGAAGCGTGGCTGACGGCGTAAAAATAGGTCATCCAACAGTCATTCACCGCCGCGGGGAACGGGTGTTTCGGCGCGAGGCGGTAATCGGCGAACAGCACTTTGCAGTCAGCCCGCAGCGCGTATTCCCGCGCGAGTTTGAAATGATGCGGCGCGGCGCGCATCACAAATCCCCCGCCGTGAAAATAGACGAGGCAGGGCGCGTCGGGTCCGATTCCGGCGGGCGCGTACAGCAGTGCGAAAAGGGTCTCTCCGTTGTCGGCAAGCAGCGACAGCCGGCTGACTTTGATCTTGCCGTCGGATTTTTCTCTGAAGATCAACGGCTTCATCGTCGTTTTCATCAGCGCGAGCGTGAGTTTATTCAGCCGGGGCCTGAAGTTCAGCATCCTGAAATCGGCGTGGATGGGGTATTTCGGGGGTTTTCGCGTCCCCGACGGCGCGCGCGGCGGTTTCATCTCTTTTTGTCCTCCGGTTCTTTGTCGATCGGAAGGGTGACGAACAGTTTCGCGAGTTCGGGGTCGAATTGGGTTCCGGCGCAGCGGCCGATTTCCCAGAGGGCCTCCTCCCGGCTCGTCGGGTCGCGGTAGACCCGCTCGCCGGTCATGGCGTCAAAGGCGTCGGCGAGCGCCAGGATGCGCGAGAGCAGCGGGATCTGTTCCCCTTTCAGGCCCTGCGGATAGCCGCTGCCGTCCCACCGCTCGTGGTGACAGAGGATATATTCCGCGATGCCCTCGAGGTCCGGCACGGTCATCGCGATGTTTTTTCCGATGACGGTGTGCTTTTGCATCACGGCCCACTCGTCCGGGGTCAGCCGGCCGGGTTTATTCAGAATGCTGTCGGGCACGCCGATCTTTCCGATGTCGTGCAGCAGCGAGAACAGGCGCAGGTTGTCGGTGTCCTGCTGCGCGAGGCCGAGTTTTTCGGCCATCATGCCGGTCAGCCAGGCGATGCGGCGCGCGTGGGTCTCGGTCTCGTGGCTCTTGACGTCCAGCGTCGCCATGATGGAGTTGAACGTCGCGTTCAGATGGCTCATCCGCTCCAGCAGTTTCCGTTTTCTCATAAAAGCGTCGGCGTCCTGTTCGGCGGCGCCGAACGGCTCGTCCGGGCCTTCTTTGGCGCCGTAACCGAGGCTCAGGCTGATTTTGAACGCCTCGTCGGAGAGCGCGGCGTTGCGGGCGTCGCACGCCTCCGCGATTTTATGAAGCATCGCGCTGGCGGTCACACGATCGGTGTTCGGCAGCAAAATGCTGAAATCGTCGCCGCCCGTGCGGGCCAGCACATCGCCTTCGCGCATGCACCCGCGCAGCAGTCCCGCGGTCTCTTTGATGAGGGCGTCGCCCGCCGCGGCGCCGTAGGACTCGTTGATGAGCCGGACGCCGTTGATGTCCGCGACGATGACCGAAAGCGGCAGAAAAGCGTCGGTGTCGAGTTCTTTGCGCGCCCGCTCGTAATAATTGCGGTTATAGATCCCCGTGAGAAAATCGCGGATGTTCAGGTCCTCGATGCGCGCGTAGGCGGCTTCCCGGTCGGACGCGTCGACGACGACGGAATACAGCGCCTTTTTCCCCATATAGCGGATGGGGCTCGCATACACGTCGACCATTTTGACCGAGCCGTCTTTCATCCGGTGCGAAACGGCGTAAAATTTTTGTTTTTCCTTCATCGCGTTCGCCCGCATCGCCCGGACCTGTTCCGGCGGCAGAGCGTTGATTTCCTGTATGGTCAGGCCGCGGAGTTCTTCTTTCGTATAGCCGTAAAACGCCGTTGCGGAGGGATTGGCGTCCAGAATCGCGCCGGATTCCGGCTCGATGAGCAGCATCACTGCGTCGTGCTCGCTGAACATCGAGCGGGTCTGTTCGAGCAGCCGCTCGTTTTCCTGTTCGCGCTCTTTGTTTTTGACCGCCGTCCAGATGCTGCTCATGAACACGGTCATCAGCGCAAGGTCGTTTTGGGTATAATCCCGCTCTTTGTCGGCGAATCCGATGACGGCGACGATCTTGTCGTTTTCGAAGATCGGAAAGGTCATATATTTGCGAAACCGGACGTGGCCTTCGGGGAATCCTTTTTTGAGCGGATTTTCCGCTTCGAAATCGTTGACGATCAGGGCTTTCCGCTGCCGGACCGCCTCGCCCCAGATGCCCGTTTTTTCGAGCGGATACCTTTCGGGCGCGTTTTTCACCGCGCAGTCGCGCATCACGCCTTCGGTCCGGGAGTTCAGGGTGAATTCCCGCTTTTCCTCACTGTAAAAATAGATATAGCCGTATTTGCTGCCGGTGATGCGGATGGCCTCCTGCAGCGCAAAATCCAGCCGTTCGCGAACGTCGGTGAAATTGCCGAACATAAAGTCGACGATGATCTTTTCGGCCTCGGCGGTTTTTCTCACATACTCGTCCTGTTCGTACTGCGCGGTGACGTCGCGGATGTAGGCGCCGACGCCCGTTTTCCCGCTGTCGAGCGGCACCGGGAATTTGCTCGCTTCGAACACCCTGCCCTCTCCGAATTCGACGCTCGTGACGGTCGCGCGTTTCGCGATCGCTTCCTCGTCGCTTTTCCGGCAGGTTTCGGCAAAAACTTCATCTTTGAGCTCAAAATCGGTTTTTCCGAGGATGTCGGCGGCGTCTTTATCAAAAAATTTCTCGAGCGCTTTGTTGACCATCAGATGGCGGAAGTTTTCGTCCTTGAGATAGATCATATCGGTGCTCGACTGGATAAAAGTCGCCTGCATCAGTTTCGACCGCCCGAAACTCGCGTCGAGCTCTTTTTGCTTCGTGATGTCCTGGACCGGGCACAGATGATTGTTTTCGTTGTTGCCGAGCTTGTGCGCCGTGACGATCATGTTCACCCAGACCGGCGAGCCGTCGGGTTTCAGATAGCGCTTCTCCATTTCATACTGTTTGATCTCACCGGCTTTGAAACGCTTATATTGTTCCAAATCGGCCTGCAGGTCGTCGGGATGGGTGATATCGGTCCAGTCGACCTCCGCCAGTTCCTCTTTGGCCCTGCCTAATATTTTTTCAAACATCGGGTTGACCGCGAAGGACCCGTATTCGGACTTGTGAGAAAAATGCTTGTCGCTCATCAGCGCGATGCCGACGGGTGCCTGTTCGAACACGCTTTCATAGACGGCTTTTTTATAATCGAGCTCCGCGTTCAGGCGCTTGATCTTCTGATACTGCCCGTGGCCGAAAGCCGCGAGGCCGGCGAGCATGCAGACGCAAAGCACGACCAGCGCTTCGGGAAGCACTTTTGAAAAGATATTCGCGTTCCACTCTTTCGCGGGATAATCGACGCCGAACACGGCGATCACGCTGCCGGCGTCGTTTTTCACCGGCACCAGCACGCTGATCCAGGTGCCCCACCGGTCAGTTACCGGTTCGGAAAGCACCGTCTCGCCCGTCAGAAAAGGTTTTCGGGTTGTAAGACTCTCCTCGACGTAAACCTGCCCGGGCGGCGAATAATCGGGGGAATCGGCCGGCTCGGAATCGGCCAAAAAAACGATGCCGCCGTCTTTGAGCCCCAGCAGATAGGCGAACCGGATGGGTTGCGCCGTCCGCGTGAGCTGCGCGAGGCCCTCTTTGAGCGTTTCGTAGCCCGGCGTTCCGGCGTCCGCAATGCTGCCCGTCAGCCCGGCGGCGTATTCGACGGGCATGAGCGCTGCCGCCGACTCTGCGAGCCGGACGCTTCCGTCTCGGCGGCATGCCTGTAACGCCCGTAAGAAAACACCAAAAAGAGCGCGCCGAACACGGCGACGGCGACGATGACGGCGGCGACGCGGGCCCGGACTTTTTGCTCGTGCGTGCTCATAAAATCCCTCCGGGTTTTTCCCTTTGATTTGCGGACGTGATTTCGGAATTCGCTATTTTTCGGTTCGCCGTTTCTTCGCTTTTGCCGGTTCCGGCTTCTCCGTTTCGGCGGTGTCGTGTTTCGAATCGTCCACCCGCAGATTCAAAAACAGATCCACGAGTTCGGGGTCAAACTGGATGCCCGATTTTTCGACGATCTCGGCAATGGCGGCCTCGCGGCTCATCGCCGGTTTATAACTCCTCGCGTTGGTCATGGCGTCATAGGAATCGGCCAGCGTGATGATGCGGGCTTCGAGCGGGATCTCCTGCCCTTTGACGCCCTGCGGATATCCGCCGCCGCTCCAGCTTTCGTGGTGGTGCAGGATGTATTTGGCGAGCTCCTTGAATTCGACGCTGGAGCTGAGGATGCGCCAGCTCGCCTCCGCGTGCTTTTCCATCTCTTTGCGCTCCTCGGGGGTCAGGGGCCCGGGTTTGTTCAGAATCTTTTCCTCGGCGCCGATCTTGCCGATGTCGTGTAAAAGCCCCGCGATGCCCATCTTGTTGACGTCGTCCTCCGAAAAGTTCAGCTGCGCGGCGATGAGCTTGCAGATGGCGCTGACCCGCCTCGAATGCGCCTCTTCGCGGGGGCTCTTTTCAAACAGCGCTTTCATGATGACCGAGATCGTGTCACTCTTGCGCCCGGCGTTTTCATAGAGTTTATAGCGGTACATGTAGTTTTCCGCGTTCGCCGTCACGTCGTTCAGCGACTGGCCGGGATTTTCTTTGGTCGCGTAGCCGTAGGAGAGCGAGAGCCCGACGTTGCTGACGGTCTCTTTCAGCGCCGCGTCTTTAATGGCGTTGCCGATGTGCAGCGCGTCTTCGCCTTTGGTGGCGGGCAATAACAGCACAAACTCGTCTCCGCCGGTCCTCGCGGCGACGTCGCCGGGCCGGCAGGCGCTTTGAATCGCGTTTGCGGCTTTGACGATGAACAGGTCGCCGGCCTCGTGCCCGAACGAGTCGTTGACCAGTTTCAGGCCGTTGATGTCGAAGACGATCACCGAAAGGGGCAGTTTTTCGGGCGTATCCAGCTTCGGGAGGATGCTTTCGAAATATCTGCGGTTGTATAAGCCGGTCATCACGTCGTGGCTGCTCATGTGGATCAGATTCATTTCCGACTGTTTGCGCGCGGTGATGTCGGTAAAGGTGATCAGACTCGCCCACAGTTTGCCCTGCGCGTCTTTGACCGGGGTGCCGAACACCTCCAGCAAAATCCTCGACCCGTCGGGCCGCTCGACTTCCATATCTTCAATATGGGAACCGATGCCTTTCATGCCGAGGGAGATCGGCAGTTCCTCGTTGGGATACGGGATATCGGTGCCCGCCTTGTACGCCTTGTAGTCCTCGGAGAGCGTATTGCCGTTCGCGTCCGGCTTCACGCCCCTGCCGAGCAGTTCGCGCCCTTTGTCGTTGACCGCGAGCGGCTTCCCGGTTTGAGCGTCCGCCATGAAAACGCCGACCGGCAGCAGTTTTAAGAGTACGGCCATCAGCTCGTTCTGCCGGCTGATGTTCTCCTGCGCCAGTTTTTTTTCGGTGATGTCGGTCAGAGAGACCTGCACGCCGAGGACGTTTCCGTCGGGGCCCGAGACCCGGGTGTAAATGCTCGAATACCATTCCGGTTTTGAATCGCGCAGCACGCAGTCTTCGTACTGCTGCAGCTTCGCGCTGTTCGCGGCTTTTTGAATGCGCGACAGATACAGCTCCGCCTGTTCTTTCGTAAATAATTCATGTATGGATTTTCCGACGAAGTCCTCCGGCTTCCCGCCGTTGCGCTCGAGCGCCTTGTGGTTATAGGAGATCACGATCCCGTCGGTCGTATAGTAACCGATCCCGACGCCGGAATATTCAAACAGGGAGCGGTAGCGCTGTTCGCTCTCGCGCAGGGCTTTTTCGGCCTGTTTTTGTTCGGTGACGTCCCTGAATTCGACCGAACGGACCGTTTTGCCTTTGTACGGCACCATTCTGGCTTCGATGCGCGCGGGATACAATTCGCCGTTTTTGCGGATCCCCAGGGCCTCATAGGGCTTTTCGAAATCCTCCCCGACGTGTTTCGCCGCCGTCTCCCTTGATTCGGGAGCGATCAGCAGGAGGACTTCCATTCCGATCAGTTCCTCGTACGAATATCCCGTAATCTTCGAAAGGCCCTGATTGCACTCGAGGATCCGTTTCCTGTCGTGAATCACGAGGCCGCCGAAGGACGCGTCATGCAGCACTTTATAGCGCTGTTCGCTCTCGCGCAGCGCCTGTTCGGTTTGCCTGCGCCCGGTGACGTCCTGAAGCACGGTCCGGATGCTGGTGATTTTTCCGTCTTCGTCTTTCCCGGCTTCGCCCTTCAGCCACACCCACCCGTGCGAGCCGTCCGGTTTCGTGATCTCCAGTTCCAGCTCAAAGGGGGTCCCGTCCGTTTTGATGCGCGTAAACGCTGCCGCGAGCCGCTCCCGGCTCTCCTGCGTATAGACTTTCATCCGCTCTTCGAAACTCGGGGACGGGCCTTTGGGGTCAAACCCGAAAATCTCCAAAAGCTCGCCGCTCCAGGTCACCTGACCGGTCGCGGTGTCCAGACGCCACATGCCGAGCCGTGAGATATGCTGGGCTTCCGTCAGGTCGTCGTTTTTTTGCCGGAGCTGTCCTACGAGTTCTTTTCGCGCGGTGATGTCCTGCGCCGCGCCCCGGATGCTGGTGATTTTTCCGTCTTCGTCTTTCCCGGCTTCGCCCTTCAGCCACACCCACCCGTGCGAGCCGTCCGGTTTCGTGATCTCCAGTTCCAGCTCAAAGGGGGTCCCGTCCGTTTTGATGCGCGTAAACGCTGCCGCGAGCCGCTCCCGGCTCTCCTGCGTATAGACTTTCATCCGCTCTTCGAAACTCGGGGACGGGCCTTTGGGGTCAAACCCGAAAATCTCCAAAAGCTCGCCGCTCCAGGTCACCTGACCGGTCGCGGTGTCCAGACGCCACATGCCGAGCCGTGAGATATGCTGGGCTTCCGTCAGGTCGTCGTTTTTTTGCCGGAGCTGTTTTTCAAGCTCTTTGCGCCCGGAGATGTTTCGGGTGATGCCGTAGAGGCCGTGCAGCGTGCCGTCTTTTTTGTAAACGGGCCCTTTGGTGCTCAAAACCGTCAGGGCTTTGCCGGACGCGTCGGTGATGGTCTCTTCGTGCGTGACCGTCCGGTTTTTTTCCAAAACGTTCCGGTCGTCTTCTTTTATCGCGCGCGCTTCCTCTTCGGGGAACAGAAAAAAGTCGTCTTTGCCGAGCGCTTCCGCGGCGGTTTTTCCGGTGATCTTCTCCGCGGCGTGATTCAATAAGAGATAACGCCCCTCGGGGTCTTTCATGAAAATCGCGTCGGTTGTTCCGTTGATGACAGAGTCGACCAGGACGCGGTTTTCGTCGAGCTGCTCCAGCAGTTCATACCGCTCGGTCACGTCGTTGAAAATCGTCGCGACCTGCCCGCCGG
>DAOPZJ010000053.1 GCA_035353335.1 Oscillospiraceae bacterium
GTTAACAACCCATACCATCAAGCCGATTATATCATAAAACAACAAACCTGACAACACTGTGTCAGGTTTGAAGAAAAATTATGTCATTCTTCGACTACTCTCAGGATGACAAAAATCGTCTCCGCCATCAAACAAAAATACCCCAGCGCACGCCGAATTTATCAATTAAATCCGCCAATAACGGACTCCATTCAGCCGACCCGGAAAAACTGATTTTTCCGCTTTCGCTGAGATTGTCGGTTATTTTTTGCACAAGTTCTTCATTGCCCTCGCCGAAATGCAGACAAAAATGCATGGAGTTGCCTGTAATTACTTCTTTTTGGTCGGATTCGGAAATCGAAAATACTTGTCCGTAAATATCCAGTTCGGCGTGGGCGATCGTTCCGTCTGCGTTGTAATGACAGCAAATGAGTTTCGCACCCAAGGCATTCAAATAAAACGGGACGGCCTGCGCGCTGTTTTTGACATATGCATGCATCATGGATCTTTTCATTGTTTTTATTCCTTTTAAATTTCTTTTCCCATAAACCGCTTCGGCGTTTTCCCGCCGTTGACCGCCCGAACGGCTTCGAGAATTTCCTCTTTTCGCGCTTCGGTGTCGGGTAAATCCGTTACCACATCGTTCAAGTCATACGGTCCGTTGCGGAAATGCCCAACCGAGATCCCGTGAATCTCGCCGTCGATGAGCAGATATTGCAATGGCTCGCGGTCGTATTCAAGATGTTCATAAAGCGGCTTGAACTGCTCTTTTAAAACGTGTTCGTTTGACTTAACCAGTATGTCGTTTCGGTGCAAAGCGTAAACACTCGCAATTGTGTTGCTCGTGTTTTCGGCATGCGCAGATAACTTTGCACAATCGGTTTTCAACAGATATCCGTTATCTGTTTCAATTAAAACATCGCCTGTGACAAGCGCCGAGACCGCGGCTTTGATCTCCTTTTCGGGCAGCTTGTAAAACGACTTCGCCATCACGGTATCAAACAAGACCAAACGATAGGCAAAACGCTGCAAGATGATTTTTAATGCCTCTGAGCGTGTGTATTTATCCGGGTCAATGTCCGGGAACATCTCGCCGAACCGGTACCAGCCCCGATCCCATTCACCGTCGTATTGATCTTCGTAGATTAAAAACGCCTCCTGCAAGCGGTGCAGAGCGGGGGTGATCTCCTTGACAAGCAGCCCGGTCTCCTCTTTCATCATCTGAATCGTCAGCGGGCCTTCACGCTCAATTAAAGTTAATAACCGCCGTTGGATTGCGGTCGGTTTCAGCAGGGGTTTTCGGTACAAAGCCATAAACAGCTCAAGGTCTTCGGGGACGATCCAGCCCAGATTTCCGCCGGAAAACCGGCCTTTGATCAGCTCGTGCCTTGCTTGTCGCACACGGTTGAAGGCGATATCGTCAAAGTCGGCGCGAAAGGTCAGCGAGGGCGGGTCGCCGAAGCCGTTCCAGTAGACGTTCTGCCCCGGCTGTAAATCGCGATATAACGTGAGGTATTCATCCTTGTTTGCGCGCCTCGAGAGAAACTGCCGTTCCATGCGCAAAGCGGTAATTTTTGAATCATTCTTCATGTCGTTGCATTTTCCTCGGCCATAAAGCCCCATAATACGCCAAATCGATCGATGAACTGCACACAGAGCGGGCTGTAGGCCGGTTCCTGCATCGGGTCGACCGTGATGCTGTCCGCTTTCAAAATGTCGTAGCAAGTCAGTAGGGCGGCCTTGCTCTCGAACATCACAATCAAATGGACGGCGCAGTCGGTGGTTCGGTTTTTATTGCCGAAGCGGTCATTCAGAAACACCGTCTGCCTGTGGATTTTCATCACGGCATGGGCGATGCGGTCGCTTACGGACTGGGACGGATCGTATTGGTGGCTGTAAATCACGCTCTCGGCTTTAGTGCCGAACGCGGTTTCATATATGGCGATGGCCTGCTTACAGTCGCTGTTAAAGTGAAGATGCGGAATCAGCATAAATTGCTCCTATAATCTTTTTATTCCTTCGCCCGGCGTTTGCATTGTTCGATGCGAGCGCCCGCGGGTTTGTCACCATGTACGGGGTCGCAGGAATATTCGGTCAACAGTTGACAGGGGAGGTCGGGGCACTGACCGCAGTGTTCGAAGCCCTTGTCCTGACAACAGGCGGCAACAGGGCATTTTCCGTGAAACGGGTTTCCGTTGGTCCCGATGCAGCCGCCGCAGCCGTGTGATTCCTTGAATCCGCAGTCGGAGCAGTGCAGCCCGCACCGGGAATCGATTTTATGATTCTTATCGTTCATTTTTTCTTTTTCTCCTAATATGTATTTTCACCAGTCGGTGAAATAGTGTCCGATCATTTTTCCGCAAGCGGTGCAGGTTTGATTGACTGCGTGTCCGCCCGCGTCCTTTTCATCAATCGGGCCGAGATGGCTCTCCGTGCCGCAGACGCGGCAGGTTTTGCAGCCGGTTTCTTTGTCCCATTCGTGGCCGATTTTACCGCAGACGGCTTGTTTGAGGTCTTGCCCCTTAACGGTATTCAGCAATTCAAGCAAAAGGGCTTGATCGGTGATTCTTTCAACTGCCGCTTTTTGAACCTTTAACTCGTTGTCTGTTTTGGCAAGTTCGGCTAAAACCGGCTGATCCGTGATCTTTTGGACGGCATTGACACGGCTCTCATAACGCTTATCGCTCTTTGCGACTGAGATATAAACCGCTTGGGCTGTCTCTTTGTCGGTCATCCGTTCGGCGGCGCGCAGACGGGTACAGCCGTCGGCGCCGCTTTGGGCGATCTCCGCAAAGATCGGCTGAGCAACTTTTTCGTCTGATATTTTCTCGGCGATTTTCAAGCGGATTTTCAAATCGGTCACAGTTTTTGCCGATTCGATCAATAAGGATTGGTCGCTCAACTGAATCAGTGCCCGCTCGTGCCAATCGCTTTTTGACTTGTCGGAAAGAACATCATAATAAACCCGCTGCGCCGCTTTTGCGTCAGTCAGTTGCCCGGCGGCGTCAAATCGCAGTTGTATCAATTCAGAGCGGGTCAGGGATAAGAGGACTCGCTCGGCAAGGGCTGTATCCGTGAGTTTGCATGCGGTATCCAACTTGATACGGTCACTCTTTGCATTCACTGCGATCTGCGCAAGCGCTTTTTGATCGGTGATCTTTTCAAGTGCGTTGATCCAGGTGCGGTCATACATACCGTTATTTCTTTTAGGGTCGGCAGAGAGGACGAGCACGATATCGCGCAGCACCTCTTGATCTGAGATTTTTTCAAGCGCGAAAGATTGGATGATACCGTTTTTGCCCGATAAAACGAGCGCGGCCAACATTTTTGTATCATTCAACCGAGAAAGCGCGGTATTGCTTACAGCTTCATTTTTATCGTTTTGAACGGCCTTTGCCAGTGCGACCGGATCGGTGATCTTATTCACCGCCGCTTCACGCACCGCAGCGTTGGGAGCGGTGAGCGCCGCTTGTTCCAACTGTTTCGGGTCGGTCAGCTTATCAATCGCCCGCAGCGCCTTTTCCCGGTCCGAACTCTCCCACGTCGGTTTAAATAATCCCATAATACCCTCCCGGCTTGATTCATTGATCATGATAAATTCGGCGCGGTCACTTTTCGGTTTTGCTGCAATACGGTTCAATACGCCGATGAGACGGTTGATTTTCATATAAATGATTTCCTCGCGCTCGAAGTCGAGTTTACCGAAATTTCATGTTTTTCATTATAGCAGAAAATTTCAGTATTTAAAATAATGAATCGGAAAAAACAAAAACAGTAAAAGACCGTTGCGCTTGGTGCTTTGCACTGGTAGAATGAAAGAAAAGGGCATCACGGAGGTTTTATGGCACTTAAAATTTATGATTTATCGGTCAACGATTTAAAAGATTATATCGGGTTTGACTCGCCGCTCCGTTTTTCGTGGAAAGTGCGAGCTTCCGAACGCGGAGAATGCCAAAAGCAAAGGCGCATTTTGGTCTCGGAGAACCGTGAAGAACTTGAAAAAAATACGGGCGAAATTTGGGACAGCGGTTGGATTTTATCGGGAGAATCTTTGTACATTTCTTATTTCGGTGAAAAATTGAAGCCGCTGACGCGTTATTATTGGCGCGTTTTATGCAAAGGAGAAGACGGCAAAGAGGTTCGGTCGGAGATTGCCTTTTTTGAAACCGCCAAACTGGACACGCCGTGGAAAGCCAAGTGGATCACCGCCGATTTTATCGATAAAGCGCCGAAGTTCGCGCAAAAAGAACAGGACGCGCTGGCGGCGCCCTATCTGCGCAAGGTCTTTTCGGTTAAGAAACCGGTTGAATGCGCACGGCTTGTCATCTGCGGACTCGGATATTTCGAGGCCTGTTTGAACGGTAAAAAAGTCGGGGACGATTTTCTTTCAACACCGCCCACCCAATATGATCTTCTCTCCTTTTACCGCGTTTACGACGTGACCGGGCAGCTCAAGACCGGGGAAAACGCGCTTGCGGCAGTGCTCGGGAACGGGTTTTACAACAGCTTCACCGACGACCCGTGGAATTCAAGCCATGCGCCCTGGCGCGGCTGGCCCCGCCTGATCGCGGAACTGCATATCATTTATTCGGACGGCACCAAGACCATGATCCCGACCGACGGCAGCTGGAAATCGGACAGAGGACCGATCTTTTTCAACGGCATCCGCCACGGCGAGCATTATGACGCCCGTCTCGAACAACCCGGCTGGAATGATGCCGGCTTCAACGATTCCGCCTGGCAGCCGGCGCGGCTGATGAGAAGTCCCGGCGGCGTATTAAAAGCGATGGAGATGGAGCCGATCCGCATCTGCGAACGGTTTCCTGCGGTCGATCTCTGGCAGACGCCCGACGGCTGGGTCTTTGACGTGGGGCAAAATCAGGGGGGCATCGGCGCGTTTGTTTTCAGGGGAAAGGCGGGTACCGGGATCACAATCCGCTATTCCGACCTTCTGACGCCCGACAGGCGGCTGACCCACAAGCAGCTCGATGTATTTATCAAAAATTACTGCTTCCAGACCGATAAATACATCAAAAAGACCGACGGAGAAGAGGTCTGGCATCCGATTTTCACCTATCACGGCTTTCAATATATCGAACTCTCGGGCATTGATTATACGCCCCAACTCTCCGATGTGACGGCGCTGACGCTTCATAACGATGTGGCCGAAAACAGCGTTTTCAATTGCTCCGATGAGGTCTTGAACAAAGTGCAGCATATGTGCCGCAGGTCTTCGACTTCGTGCATGATGGGGATTTTCGCAAGCGATACCCACCGCGAAAAAAGCGCCTGGACGGGCGACGGCTCGCTGTCTTCCGAACAGCTTACCATCAACTTCGGAGCAAAAGCGTTTTTGAGTAAATGGCTGGGTGACATTCGCCGTGCACAGCGTATTGACGGTCTGATTCCCTGCATCGCCCCGACTGCCGGTTGGGGCTATAACAGCATGAACGGGCCCGACTGGTCGTCCGCAATCGTCGACATCCCGTGGAATCTGTATGTTGCATCCGGCGATATGCAGGTGCTGTATGAAAATTACGAGGCGATCCAAAAACATTTTGCTTTTATGGAGCATATGGCGACCGATGATATCGTGCATTACGGCCTCGGCGACTGGTGTCCGCCGTTCGAGGGCGAGGCCGTCACCGTCAACATGAGCAATTTCAAATGCCCGACCGAAGTCACCGATACGGCTTATTATCACACGGCGGCGAGGCGCCTTTGGCAGATGGCGGAGATTTTAGGCAACAAGCGCGACGCGCTGCATTATCAAAAACGCGCAAAAGAGATTAAAAAGGCCTTCCGGGACGCGTTTTATGATTCAAAAAACGATCTGGTCACGGGGAATTGTCAGACCTCGACCGGCGTGATGATTTACCACGGTTTCGCCGAACCGGAGGAGCTTCCCGGCCTGTATGCCCGGCTGCTGACTCAAATCGACGAGCAGAACGGCCATCTCGACTTCGGCGTTTTGGGAAATAAGGCCGTCATGCATGCGCTCGGCGCGGGCGGGCTTGGTGAGGTCGGTATCAAAATGCTGCTTCAACCCGATTTCCCGAGCGTGCGCAGATGGGTCGAGTTAAACGCCAACACCCTCTGGGAGTGCTGGAACGGCGGCGGTTCGCACAACCACCACATGTTCAGCGACCTCTCCGCGTTTTTTTATCAATACATCGCCGGAATCAGCGCCGACGAAAACGAACCGGGCTATGCGCATATCATGGCCAGACCCGCATTGACCTCGGGCCTTTCGGGCGCGCGCTGCGAGATCTCGACGGTGCGCGGTACGGTCGGCTGCCGTTTTCTTATCGCAAACGGCGCATTCATCGTCGAGCTGGACATTCCGTCCGCTTGCCGCGCGACGTTGTATCTGCCGGATTGCCGCGATCTGACCGAAAGCGGTGTAAAAGCCGAAGAGGCCGATGGCGTTCAAATGCACAGCGAAAATAATAAACCGGTTATAGAACTGGTTTGCGGCAGTTATCGAATTGAGGGGAAGTTGCTGTAGGAACATCCGGCATATGTGTTAAGCGGATATTATCTTGTAGGGTGGGATGACCACATCTCGTCCTACTAATTTTCACGCATTTTCCAACATCAACCGCAGATTGCGCGGAATGCACTTTAATTCGTCGCCGTTGTCGTAAATCCACAGTTTCTCTTTAATCATATCAGGGTAATCTTTAAATGAAGCACTACGGAGCATGGTCTCGGTTTCGTCTTCCGAAAACTCGATTTTCTCAACATTCGCAAGACGCTTTTGATTCATCGGGCAGACGTCCTGACATTTGGTGCACTCGAGCAGCCGATGATGCGCCGATTTCGGCACCCATTCGGGAATATCAAGATCGTCGCGAGCATTGACGTTCGCAAGGCAAATTTCGTTGTCGATCAAATAGCGGTCGGGCAAAATGGCCTTGGTCGGACAATTTGCGATGCACTTTCCGCAGGTATCGCACAACTCCATGGTGACGGCTTCGCGCCAGGAATAGCCCTCAGCGGGCAGGTCGGCGGCATAGGAATTCAATTTGATAAAACTGCCCCAATCGCCGCAATAGGTGATGTTGCTGCGCCCGTATTCGCATAAACCCGCGCAGACCGCAAGCCGCTTTTGCGGCATCCACGAAAAGGGCTTGAGATGAAAACCGCGCTGTTCAAAGAGCGCTTTTAAAGCGTCGTCCCGTTCGGCCGTATGTAAAAACCCGTCGTCCGCAATGCAGGAAACCGTTTTTCCCCGATAGCGAAAAACCAAATTGACGACCCTTTGCGGCCACACTGCGACGACAACGGATTTGACCTCGAAATCAACCTCCGGGGTATAGACATATTTCTTTTCGATGATCCATTTCTGAAACCCGTTGATCGCATTATCGGCAGCGACTTTATTGATGTCCGCTTTCAGTTCCGCCATTTTGCCGATCGGGATGACTTCGATTTTGATGTCGCTTTCAAGAGCGGCTTTTTTGATGTCGTCAACCATGTGTACCTCCAGTCATATTATCACTTAAAACGATATTAAGGTTTCGCCCAGCCCCGGGAGCAGTCGACGGCTTTTTTCCAACCTTTTAATAGTTCTTGTTGACAGTCGCACGACATTTTCGGCTCGAAAGTGCGTTCCCGTTTCCAATTCTTTTCGATTTCGTATTTGCTCTCCCAATAGCCGACCGCAAGCCCCGCGAGATAGGCCGCGCCCATTGCGGTGGTCTCGATGCAGGCGGGGCGGTGAACCGGTGCGCCGATGACGTCGGCCTGAAACTGCATTAAAAAGTTGTTCGCCGATGCGCCGCCGTCGACACGCAGCGAACGCAGGGTCTTGCCGCAGTCCTGCGCCATTGCCGAAATCACGTCGCCGGTCTGGTAGGCGATGGATTCGAGCGTCGCGCGGATGATGTGTTCGCGGGTGACACCCCTGGTCAGCCCGACGATGCAGCCGCGCGCATACGGGTCCCAATACGGCGCACCAAGCCCCACAAAGGCCGGGACGACATAGCACCCGGCGGTATCGGGTACTTTTGAGGCGAAATATTCGGTATCGGCGGCATTATAGACCAGATGCAGCTCATCCCGCAGCCACTGGATGGCGGCACCTGCGATAAAAATCGAGCCCTCGAGCGCGTATTCAACCTTGTTGTCGACGCCCCATGCAATCGTCGTGATCAGGCCGTTTTCGGAAAACACGGGTTTTTCGCCGGTGTTCATCAGCAAGAATCCGCCGGTGCCGTAGGTGTTCTTGGCTTCCCCGGCGAAAAAGCAGGTCTGCCCGAACAGCGCCGCCTGTTGATCACCCGCCGCGCCGCCGATTTGAATCGGATAGCCGAAAAAATCGGGCAGGGTCTCGCCGTAGACGCACGACGACGGCCTGACCTCGGGCAGCATGCAGGCAGGGATATCGAGCTCGGCCAGAATCTCTTTATCCCAGCACAGGTCGTTGATGTTATATAAAAAAGTGCGCGAAGCATTGGAATAATCGGTGATATGTACTTTTCCGCCGGTTAGCCGCCAGATCAGCCAGCTCTCGACTGTGCCGAATAACAGTTCCCCGCGCTCTGCGCGCTGTCTTGCGCCGGGGACGTTTTCCAAAATCCAGCGCAGTTTGGTGCCGGAAAAATACGCGTCAATCACCAGTCCGGTCTTTTGCCGGAACTTCTCGGCCAGCCCCTTGGCTTTGAGTTCATCGCAGTACTCCGCGGTGCGTCTGCATTGCCAGACGATGGCGTTATAAACCGGTTCGCCGGTGGTCTTGTCCCATACAATTGTGGTCTCGCGTTGGTTGGTGATGCCGACCGCCGAGATGTCGCGCGCAGAGACGCCGATTTTCTGCATGGCCTCCTGTGCCGCGCCGATCTGAGTAGCCCAGATCTCCATCGGGTCATGCTCGACCCAGCCGGGTTTCGGATAAAATTGGCGGATATCTTTTTGGGCCGTGCTTTTGATATTGCCCACGCGGTCGAAGAGGATGCAGCGGGCGCTTGTCGTGCCGGAATCCAAGGCCATAATATAGCTCATAATCGTTCTCCTGACACTTATTTTACCATATTATAACGGATTGCGGGAACATTTTCAAGAACGATTGACAAGCGCAGCGCAATATAATATCATTGACACGGCGGAATGCCAATTCTTTATACGGTGGATTTTTTCAAATCTGGTAACGGTGTGTATATCTCTATGAAATTCTTCCGGAATTTCTTTTCACATTTCGGCGATGTGCTTTATAATTACATAGCAGGCATCAAAGAGAGCCGCTTTAACGCCCTTTATAACGACCGTGACGGTTATGCGAAGGACCTGCGCCGGGTTTTCTGGGGCAACGCCTTCGGCAATCTCGCGGCTGTGACGATGAACGGCGTATTTTTTACCGGATTGGTTTTAATTTTGCTCAAAGGCGAGAGCGACAGCGTCAAAAACTCTTATATCGGAACCATCGTCAGCATTCAAACCGCCTGCGGCATGGCGCAGATTTTCGCGCCCGTTCTGATCGAGCGTTTAAAATCGCGCAAGGCGTTTGTTTTTGCGACCCGTCTTGTTTACTACGGCATCAATGCGGTTTTGCTTCCGCTCGTTCCGCTGCTTCCGCTTTCACAAAAGCCGCAGATCTCCGTCTTTATCGCTTTGATGATCATCATGCAGATTTCGATGTCGATCAACAGCCCGGCCATTTCGGCCTGGCATATCACCTACATCACGCCTGACCGGCGGGCTGACTACTTCTCGCTGCAGCAGATGGCATATACCATATTGAACGCCCTGACCATGGTCTCGTGCGGATTTTTACTGGATCAATTTAAAGCGCACGATGCGGCGCTGACCGGCATATTGATTTTGCGCGGCTTGGCGGTAGTATTCGTCGCTTTTGAATGCAACATGTTTTTCCGAATCCGCGAGGTGGAATATCCCAAGCCGGAAAAGCTCGATTTTATCTCGATCTTCTCCGCGCCGATGAAAAGCAAGGGCTTTATCCCGCTTGTGCTGATTGCCGCGGCTTATAATTTTACCGTGGCGATCCAAGGGCAGTATTTTACGGTTCATTTGCTCGAAGAAGCAAAAATGAGCTATACGCTTTACACGTTCATGGGCATTTTCTCACTGCCGATCCTGCTGATCATGATGCCGGTTTGGAACCGGATTGTCAAAAAGCTGGGATGGTTTTACACACTCGCGCTGTCTATCATTCTCTTTTCGCTGCCGCAGATTTTCAACATGCTGATCACCGAAAAAACGATCTGGATCTATCCGGTACTTTGTATTTATACCAGCTTTGTGAGTCCGGGGCTGTCGTTAGGGTTTTCTAACCTGCCGTTTATGCGGATGCCCGAGGAATCGAAATCATCCTGTCTGGCGTTTTACTCCACTGCGGCAAGCTTGGCCGCATTTGCGGGTGCGCTGTTCGGGAAATACTTCGTCCAATGGACCGAGGGGAAGTATCTGAATCTGTTCGGGATCACGGTAGGGAACCGACTTTATCACTTCATCATCTCATTCGGGCTTTTGGTGATATTGTCGGCGGTCATCTTTACTATGCAAAAACGCGAGGAAAGATCCAAAAGCGAATCTTCGGAATGAGAAACCGATTCATACAGAAAGGACGGTCATCAAATGGCACGGTACGGATGGTTCTGGTACGACTCCGACGAGATCTTCAGGTTTACGCAAGAGGATATGGACGCCAAAGTCAAGCGGTATGCCGACATCGGCATCACGGTTCTGATCGGCTCCACTCTCACGCATTTCCGCTGGTCGTTTTTCCGCCACTGGGATGTGATTCTCGCCTGCATCGAAAAGCTGGTCAGGGCCTGCCATAAATACGGAATTCAATACGTCGAACACCACAGCTCCCATCTGACTTTTAACCCTCAGGACGACGAAGAAAAGAAAATCATCGAGCGGATGTTTACTTCCCGCGGCGGTTCGTCGGACGAATGGCCGGGTTTGTGGGAGGACGCCTGCGGCGATCCGGAGATCGACGGCGTCAAGCTGTCGAGTATGCGGCAGATTTCCGGCCGAAGCGGCAAAATCGGCATCACGACCTATCACGGCTACGGCTTTTGTTTTAACAACCCCGATTACAGACGGATTTATTTCAAGCACCTCGCGGATATCTATGCGCAGGGCGTCGACGGCATCATGACCGACGACATCCAGTATTTCGGCAACGACGGCACCGGCTGGGCATCTTTTAATGCCTGCACCTGCGAACACTGCCGCCGTCTGCTCAAAGAAAAAACCGGGTATGACATCCCCGGCCCCGGGAAATGGAAAGATTTTTATTGGAATTTCAAAGACCCGGCGTTCGTGGCTTGGAAACGGTTCAAGGATGAATCCACGCTCGATTTTGTCTATGCGGTCAAAAAGCATTACGAGGATTTGGGCTATAAGATGCTTCGCCCGAATTATATCTCCCATGTGCTGTTTACCAATGTGACCGCGGCGCCGTTTGAAAAATGCGCAGAGATCTGGGACTGCATCTTTCAGGAGAACTGCTACAGCCATATTATCTCTCAGTCCTGGCCGTCCTTTGCGACCGAAGCCGTCCATCGGTTCTGTATGGCCCGCAAAGGGGACGTGCCGGCGATGTCGATGTTTTATCCCGCGACGGAATCGGGACTGTATTTCACTTGGGCGCTTTCGATGGCTTGGGGGCAGCTTTTTACCCAGAGCGGCGGAGACGACCTCGACAAATATCTCGACGAGGGTAAGCTGCGCAGGTTTGAAAGTGCAAATGCGGAATTGTACGGGCACCCGAGAAAGATTGCCGATCTCGCGTTTTTATTGTCGCAGAACACCCGCGATTATGCCGACGGATGCGACGGCTATATGAAACGTTTTTTACAGTGGATGCAGGCGTCGATGATGTCCGGGATCGCGACCGATATGGTTTTTGAAGACGACGGCGAACATTTCGGCGATCATCAGGTGATTGTCGCGGCTTACACGGCGATGCTCTCCGATAAAGTTTTACAGGACCTTGAACAATATGTGATAAACGGCGGAAAACTGCTGATCGTCGGCGACTTCGGGGTTTACAAACCCGACGGAGGCAAACGGGAAACGCCTGCGCTTTGCGCAAACCAAAAGCTCGGCAAAGGCGAAGTCGTTTTGATGGATTCGTCCGAATGCGCCGAAATTTATCAGGACTTTATGAACGTGCGCAGAGACGTCAATTATTCCGACCGGGTTCCCGCGACGCCGTATGCACTTGATAAGCTGCGTCAGACCGGCGGCAAAGCGCTGCACAAACGGTTAGGAAAAACCGTCTGCGAGGTCGAGAGCGACGCCGAGCTGTTTGTCTCGTTATTTAAAAATGAGTCCTGCCATACGCTGCATATCGTCAATATCGGCGGCACGGTTAAAAAGAGCGGAGAAGTCGATCATATCGAGCCGATCCGAGCGTTCGGTGCGGATGCACCCAAAATCGGTACGGTCAAGGTAAAGATGAACGCGCTCTCCGGAGCAAAATCGGTCACGCTCTATACCCCCGAAAACGAAACCCCGCTGCCGCTTTCGTTCGATCAAAACGGTCGGCTTGAATTCATGATCCCGACGGGGACCTTTGCGGGATATTGCGCGGTTAAAATCGACTAAACACTACGGTGAGATAAAGTGGAAAGGGAGTTATCGGTATGATGCGGTACGGTTGGATTTGGTATGACGCGAAAGAGATTTTTGAGTTTTCTCAGGGGGATATGGACGCCAAATTCAAGCGGTATGCCGACGTCGGCATCAATATCCTGATCGGATTCAGTTGCACGCATTTTCGCTGGTCGTTTACGCGCCACTGGGATATCATCAATGCCTGCATCGAAAAGCTCGTCAAGGCCTGCCATAAGTACGGCATTAAGTATGTCGAACACCACAGTTCTCATCTGACTTTTAATCCGCAGAATGAAGACGACCGAAAATGGGCCGAAAACGTCCTGCGTTCTCGCAACTCCAAGCCCGGGGACTGGGAAGGATTTTGGGAGGACGCCTATGGTGACCCGGTCATCGACGGCGTGAAGATGTCGAGTTTACGCCAGATCTCGGGGCGCAGCGGCAAAGCGGGCATTACGACTTATCACGGTTACGGGATGTGTTTTAATAATCCCGATTACCGGCGGCTGTATTTCAACTATCTTGAGGACGTCTATAAACGGGGCGTCGACGGCATTATGACCGACGACATTCAATATTTCGGCAACGACGGCACGGGCTGGGCGTCGTTTAACGCCTGCACCTGCGAACACTGCCGCCGGCTGTTCCGTGAAAAGACCGGTTACGAAATTCCGCGGCCCGAACAGTGGAAAGAATTTTACTGGAATTTCAAAGACCCGGTTTTTGTCGCATGGAAACGGTTTAAAGACGAATCGACCCTCGATTTCGCCTATGCCGTCAAAAAGCATTATGAGGATTTGGGATACAAGATGCTGCGCCCGAACTACATTTCCGGCGTGATTACGACCAATGTGACCGCCTATCCGTTTGAAAAGTGCGCGGAGATTTGGGACTGCATCTTCCAGGAAAACTGCAGCATGCACATCATCTCCCAGTCGTGGCCGTTTTTCGCGGCCGAAGCGGTGCACCGGTTTTGTATGGGGCGTAAGCGCGGCGTCCCGGCAATGTCGATGTTTTACCCCTGTACGGATTCGTCATTATACTTCGGCTGGGCGCTCTCAATGGCGTGGGGTCAGCTGTTCACCCAATGCGGCGGAGAAAATTTGGACAACTATCTTGACGAAGGCAAACTGCGCCGGTTCGAAGAGACCTATGCCGAATTATACGAACACCCCAAAAAACTCGCCGATCTCGCGTTTTTGTTGTCGCAGAACACCCGCGATTACGCCGACGGGTGCGACCGGTATATGCACAAATTTTTGCAGTGGATGCAGGCGTCGATGATGTCCGGCATCGCGACCGATATGGTTTTCGAGGACGACGGTGAACACTTTGCCGGGCACAAGGCGATTTTAGCGCCTTATACGGCGATGCTCTCCGACAAAACCCTGAAAGACCTTGAGCGGTATGTACAAAACGGCGGAAAGCTGCTGATCGTCGGCGATTTCGGCATTTTCAAACCCGACGGAAGCAGCCGTGAAACTCCCGCGCTTTGTAAGAGTCAAAAACTCGGAAAAGGCGAAATTATGCTGATTGATCCTTCCGAGTGTGCCGATGTCTATCAGGATGTGCTCAACGTCCCGCGCAGCGATGACCTCAAACACCGCGGAAAAGTACAGCCCTATGCGCTTGACAAACTGCGTGAGACCGGCGGGAAAGCGCTGCTCGAGCGGCTCGGGGAAACCGTTTATGAGGTCGAAAGCGAAGCGGAATTGTTTGTCTCGCTTTTTAAAAATGAAACCTGTCATACATTGCACCTCGTAAACATCGGTGATACGGTTAAAAAGAACGGCGACTGCGGATACCTCGACCCGGTCGAGGTATTTTGCCCCGGCGCCGAAAAGATCGGCGAGGTAAATGTAAAACTCAACACGCTTCAGAAAGCCCAATCGATTACTCTGTATTCGCCCGAAAACCAAAACCCGCTCCCGCTGAAATTCATCAGCGAAAACGGGCGGTTGGAATTTACCATCCCGGCGCAGTCCTTTGCGGGATACTGCGCGGTTAAAATCGTCTAACCGTTTCTCTTACCCAGGAACTCGACGATATAGTAGGTTCCCGCGATATACATGCCCAGAATCGAGAGGTTTTGGGCGATTTTTTTGCCGTTGCCCAATTCTACATATTCGATGTTATCGTTTGAAGGCATCTGTGTCGCTGAGGAAGCGGACTGCGCGCTGCTTGGGGTCTGCGCGGAACCGGTCTGTTCGGAGGATGCGGATTGTTTTGAAGAAGCGGTTTGGCTGCCCGGGGTCTGCGCAGAGCTTGTCTCTGACGAAGCCGAAGATTGGGAAGAAGCCGCTTCCGATGATGCAGCCGAACTTGACGGAGTGTTTTCGGAAGAAGCGGAAGCCGTGAATTCCGTATAAATCGTCTTGGCTTCGGTGACGAGCGAACGCCCTATCGAACAAGCAGGCGCAAGCAGCGAACAATGCCTGTGGCAGCCGTTGCAAAACAGGCGTCCCAAATAATCGTTAAAAGTGTCTCCGGCCTGCGGGGTCTCGGTGATGGTGTTGTTTGAGGATATTTTTGTGTCGATATTGATAATTTTCAAGCCCGTTCCTTCACTGCCGTATTCGGCATAAGAGAGCTGCGATACCGTATAGTCCGTTGTCGCGTCATCGGCTGCCGTATAGGTCGGCAAACTGTAGGTGACGGTCGATTTAATGCCGTAGACGATGACGGCCAGCGAGATCACCGCGCCGACGGTTCTGCGCGCGCGGGTGATTTTTTGCGAGCCGAACATCGAGCGGAAAAAGCCGAGGATCATTTTCCAGTGCAGTCCGATGTGGATACCCATGACCGCCAGCGTTACATAAGCAGCCCAGGCGTGAACGGCGTACCACAGGGCGTTGTTTTCTGCCCGAAGCGGCCAAAAAAGTTCCTTTGAGATTGCAATGCCCGAGACGGCGGTCAGCACATACCCGATGAGCATCAACACATCGCAGATCCAGCGCACGGTGTTGACGTTGAATTTGGTCTTGAACAGTTTTCCGGTTACGCCCGTAATCCATTTCCGGTTTAAAAACAGGTGGAAAAACAGCGGAACCGCCATGCCGATTCCGAGAATTTCGTGCCAAACCGAACCGGTCAGGTCATATGTCATCAGGGCGAGCCACATGCCCGTCATAAAAACGTCGATGGATAATTTGACTGCGGTTTTCTTCATGAAAATCACCTCGGTATCCATTATAAAAGATAAAAATGGCAGAAATATGTCCGTGAATGAGAAGTTTTATGATGGAACGCCAAATATCATTTGGCTTTCTTGCAATCGGCTTTTTCACCTGTTATAATTGCGGTTAAGGTGGTGAACGGATGGCGTCAACAATGATGCATTTACTGGTCGGTGACGGTATCGCCAAAGCTGACAATCGGGTGAAAGGAACGGGGCAGTTTTATCTGGGTTGTTTTCTGCCCGACAGCGTCAATGTCGGCGGTTTTGCGCCCAAGGATGTGCGCTGGGCGGCACATTTGCGCGCTAAATCACTCCCTGAGTGGTATGAAAACGTCGGGAAATTCTACTGTGAAAACCGAAAGAAATATGACAATGATCTTCTGCTCGGGTATTGCGTCCACTGTATCACCGATGCCGCTTTTGACGAATTTTTTCATAAAGACATCTGGAAAAAAGCCGAAGCGGCGAATCTCACAGGCTGGGACGAATGCTTTCGGTTTGACCGCACGGTGATGGACGGGCTTTGGTGGAAAGAAAAGCTCAGACCGTTGCTCGGAAAAACCGTACCGGAAGGTGTCGGAAAGATTTCAACCGAATTGGCGGACCGGGCTCTTCGTTATGTAATAAACGACCATTATGCGACTTTGCCGCCGGAACCGCCGACGTTTGTCACCGATGAAATTATCAGAGAACTGACCATAGAGACTTTAGGAAAAACGGAGGAAAGTTTGAAAATAGATTTTCAAACCTGAAGTTTTGCCCGAACGGGCAAAACTCCCCGACTCAAACGAAAGGATGAAAAAATTATGACGGTTTACATCATCACCGATCTCGAAGGCGCAAGCGGCGTCGATCGCTTTGAAATGATCGGCGAGGAGGGCACCGAGGGGCACCGCATCGCAAAAAGGCGGCTCACCGCGGACTTGAACGCGGCGATCGCCGGCTGTTTCGACGGCGGCGCGGACAAGGTCTGGGTTCTTGACGGACACGGCAGCGGCGGGCTTATCCATGAGGAAATTGACAAACGCGCGTTGCTGCCCGAGGACCGTTACAAGTGGGATGAGATCATCATCAACGGCGAAATCGACCTGTTCATGGAAGTTGGCGCGCATGCGATGGCGGGCACCCAAAACGGCTTTTTGGACCATACCCAGAATTCACGCCAGTGGTTTAATTATTACGTCAACGGACGCAAGATGGGCGAGACCGGGCAGCTTGCGCTGCTTGCGGGCGCTTATGACATCCCGTTTTGTATGCTCGCGGGCGACGAAGCCGCCTGCGTCGAGGCCAAAGCACTGCTCGGCAATATCGAGACCGCCGTCGTCAAATACGGCATCGGGCGCAACAAAGCCAAACTCGAACCGCTCGAAGTCGCCGAACAGCGCATTCACGACGCGGCGAAAACAGCGATGAAGCGAGCCCTTGCCGGGGAATTCAAGCCGTATAAACCGATCTATCCGTTAGATATCAAACTCGAACTCTACCGTTCGGATTACTGCGACGAAAAAGCCGGACAGGACAACGTCGAGCGGCTCGACGCGCGCACACTGCGCAAAACGGTCACAAAGATCGTTCATTATCGGGACATCATGATATAGCAGTTCAAGTGTAAACCCCCGCGCGTCAAGCCGCGCGGGGGTTTTTATTTTACCGTTCACTCCGAAATCCGATCGATATAATCCCAAAGCGCCTTTTCGCTGACGGAGCCGATATGCTCTGCCGCGATCTTTCCGTCAGGAGTGATAAAATAGCTGACCGGAATTCCCTGGACTTTATAAGCCCTGGTTCCGCTGTAATCGGTGTCGTAAAAGACCGGAAAATCATAACCCTGTTCCGACAAAAACGTCTGAACCTCGGATTCGGTGCCCGGGTCATCCAGGTTAATCATTATAAACTCGACCTTTTCACCGAATTGTGAAAATGCTTTGTTGAAAGCGGGAAGCTCTTCCTGACACGGGCCGCACCAGGTTGCCCAGAAATTGAGCACGATGGGTTTTCCGAACTTCGAAGCAAGGGTGATCCCGCTGCCTTCCGCGTCATAGAAAGTGAAATCCGCCGCGGGGGTCAGTGTTTCGGAAGACGCCGATGAGGCGTTGAATTTTCCTCCCAGCGCGCGATAGGCGAGAAACGAGCCGGCAAGCACGAGCACGATCACCGCCGCCCAAATGATTGCTTTAACAGATGGTTTCATAGTTGCAGCTTTCCGCTCAGGTATTGAGCGCCGTCATCAGCCGGTCCGCAACGCCGGCCATCATCAGAATCCCCACAATGACGAGCAGCGAGCCGCAGACCGTGTTTACGAGCCGATAGTGTTTTTTGATAAAGCCGAACAGGTTCTTTAACCGGTCAATCAGCACCGCGCTGAGCAAAAACGGAACGCCGAGGCCGAGGGAAAAGACCGCAAGCAGCAAGATCCCGCTGACAACCGTGTCGCTGTTCGCGGCAAGGCCGAGCGCTGAACCTAAGAACGCGCCGACGCAGGGTGTCCATCCGACCGCGAAGATGACGCCGAACAACAGGGCGGGGAAGAACCCCAACGGTTTCACTTCGGTTTTGATTTTTGCGCTGCGGTTGAGAAAACCGATCCTGAATACGCCGATGAA
>DAOPZJ010000054.1:0-5991 GCA_035353335.1 Oscillospiraceae bacterium
TGATCTTGACCTCGTTTACAGCTTACTACTCCTCGCTGTTCTAGTCAAGACCCTTTTTTAAATAATAAAACGCCGGATGCCATGTCAGATGAAGAATTGCGTATTTTCGCATTAAGTAATATGCAACTCCTTATAATAACCGGGATCGAAGAAGGAAAATATGCGGATAAAGCTTTAGAGGCTTTTGAACTGATCATCAAAAGGAAAAAGGGAACTCCGGAAATATACGAAGCTTATATATTGATTTTAGAATTAACCTATCAATATGAAAAATCATACGATTTATTATTATCTTTATTACATGACGGCAACGCAAAAGAGCTGGCATTAAATTTTTATCATCCTATACTTATTGCGCTGAAAAATTACAGAGTTTCAGTGACTTTATATCTTGCAAGAAAGAATTAATAAATATGACTAAAGATTTAGAAGATAAAAAGAAATTACAAAAAGAATTACAAATATATAAAAATGATTGAAAAAGAAGTTTGAATCGGCAGTTCCACTCGATAAAATAAAGCATATCTGCACATAATATTTAAAGAAATGTGCAGATACCTGGCAAATCTCCTTGACTATCTGCATATAAAGCGGTATAATATATGCAGATAGGAGGATCAGTATGAGGAGATTTGACTATTCGTTTCTGAATAATACCTTGCTACCGTCGAAAATGTTGAACCAAGCCGCCGGTATCTATTCTTTTAAGACAATGGCAGGCACCCGGAAGGATGAATACACAAAGATTTTCACGGAGTTAGAGGCGATCGCCAAAGTCCAATCGGTGAAAAGCTCAAATGCGATTGAAGGGATTATTACAAGCGATGAGCGCATTAAAGCGATTGTAAATGAAAAAAGCGCACCCTTGAATCATGATGAAGCTGAAATCGCCGGTTACAGAGATGCGCTTAATGCGATTCATACAGATCATGAATATCTTGATTTGCGGGAAACGGATATCTTGAAGCTTCATGAGACGCTGATGTCTATGACCAACTATGAGTACGGCGGAAGATACAAAACGGAAGATAACGTGATTTTGGAAACCGATCACGAAGGAAACCGCAGAGTTCGTTTTCGCCCGACGCCGGCATCCGAAACGCCGAAAGCAATGGAACAGATGATTCTGGCTTACATGGAAGCGAGAGATGATTCAAACATCAATCCGCTTCTGTTAATCCCCTGTGTCATTCTTGACTTCTTATGCATCCACCCTTTCCGGGATGGCAACGGCAGAATGTCACGGCTGCTCTCCTTGCTGTTGTTATACAAAAACGGATTTGACGCCGGAAAGTACATCTCGTTTGAAGAGCAGATTCATCACAACAAAGGATATTATTATGAATCCCTAAGGGTCTCATCCGAAAAATGGGAAACAAACGAAAATGAGTATACTTCCTTCATCGGGAACTTCCTTTACACGCTATATATTTGTTACAAAGAGCTGGATAAACGCTTCTCCGTTTTGGATGAAAAGCGGACAAAGACAGCGCGAATTGAAGCCGCCGTGTTAAACAATCTGACACCGATCTCAAAAACAGAAATTTGTAAAAACCTCCCCGACGTAAGCCCTTCTACCGTTGAAGCGGTCCTTGGCGCAATGATTCGTGGGGGCAGAATCCGGCGCGTCGGTGAAGCGAGAGCGTCTCGGTATATGAGAGCGGAAAATGGAAAATAGGAGAGGAATGCGCGTAGGGCGGCCATTGGCCGCCCGCCCTTCGGCATTTCGATTTAATTCCTGATCTCAGTCCGCGTTGTAGGGCGGGGTGTGGGCACCCCGCCCTACAATTAATATTTTCTCGTGGTACAACGCGGACGGCCGATGGCTGCCCCTACCGCAAACGGGCGAACGCAGTGTATAGTATGGTAACATCATTTACAGAATGTATGGAGACATAGTTTACACATTTCAAGTATAATAAGGGCATCGAAAAAGCGAAGGAGCGCATGAAAGATGCCATGGAAGGTGGAAACTGTGGATAAAATCAGGAAAGAATTCACACAACGTGTACTATGCCAAGACAAGAACACGGCAGCACTCTGCCGGGAGTATGGGATCAGTCGACCGACCGGATACAAGTGGTTAAAGCGCTGTCAGAAAGGTGAGACGCTGGATGATCGAAGTCGGAAACCCTTCCATACCCCCAACAGGATCAGTAAGGAAACCGAAGATTTAATCATTGCGGCTAGAAAGAAGGAACCGGCAATCGGGGCGACAAAGATAAAACGAATGCTTAAAAATGCCGGGAACACCGGACTGCCCTGTATGAGTACCGTAAATGCCGTACTCAAACGTAATAACCTGATTACACCGGAAGCCAGCCAAGCTGCGACGCCGTACCAACGTTTTGAGAAAGCCGAGCCAAACATCATGTGGCAGACGGATTTTAAGGGACACTATGCCATGGGCAACGGGCAACGTTGTCATCCGTTGTCGGTCATTGATGATCATAGCCGGTTTTGCCTTTGCGCCGATGCAAAGCCGAATGAACAACGAGAAGGGGTTGTAGAGAGCTTCAAGCGGATTTTTGAGGAATACGGTATGCCTCAAATATTACTTTGTGACAACGGAAATCCTTGGGGCACAAGCCAAAGTGCGGGTTACACACTATTTGAACTCTGGCTGATGGAGCTTGGCGTTCTGCCGATTCATATCCGATTTAAGCACCCCCAAACGCAAGGTAAAGATGAACGTTTCAATCGTTCTTTTAAGGACGAGCGATTGAGGTTTTACATACCTTTTGATCTGCAGGATGCAGATCGTCAACGAGTTGAATATCGAAGCTTTTACAACAATGAGCGACCGCATTTCGCACTTGATTTGGATGTTCCGGCTCAGCATTATACTTCGAGCAACCGAAAATACATTCAGAAGCCGGCGGATTGGGCATACGGCGCAGAATATGAGCTGAGGAAGATTAAGAAAAGCGGTTTCCTCGCTTACGGAGGTCAAGGTTATTTTTTGAGTGAGGCGTTTGGAGGTAAAACGATTGCCATAAAGCCATCATCAAAGGATGGATTCATGAATCTTTTTTACCGTCAGTTTAGAATCGGACGCATCGATCTTAAAGAACGGGCTTTGGTATCACGAAAATGTTATTTGACTGAAGGTGATCCTCGGACATCCGAAGGAAAATCAATCGTACCGTCGATTTCCGGGACATGAAATGTGTAAACCATGTCCTCGGACAAAGTGTAAACTATGTCATACTTGACACGCAGTTCGCCCCTACATTTTACCCTATAATATATCGTTCGGCTTGACAAAACCGCTCAAAAACCGCTATAATAAACCCAATCGGACTGGGGGTTTTGCGGGGGATGAGCGAAGCGGGTGTGTTTCATGTCGGCGGTGACGAGATTTCGGCACAGCGTCGTTTTATGGCTCTTCTGAAGAGCCGAAACGACGCGTTTTTTGTCGAAACCGGACTTCGGCGCCTGGCGTTTGTGCACTCCTACGGCTGCCAGCAGAACGCCGTCGACGGCGAGCGGATTTCCGGAATGCTCGCCGAGTGCGGCTATGTGTTCACCGACGACCCCAAAGCCGCCGACCTCGTGGTCTACAACACCTGCGCGGTGCGCGAAAACGCCGAGGACCGCGTGTTCGGAAACACCGGCGCGCTGCTCGCCTCGAAACGCAAAAATCCCGATAAAATCATCTGCCTTTGCGGCTGCATGATCCAGCAGCCCGAATCGGCGGAGAAGATCAAAAAGCACTTCCCCTATGTCGATATGCTGGTCGGGACCCACGCAGTGCATAAATTTCCGCAGCTGCTTTTCGAAAAACTGCAAAACGGCGGGCATGTGTTCGAGACCCCCGGCGGCGACGGCGTAATCGCCGAAGAGCTGCCGGTCATGCGCTCCGATTCGATCTATGCGGGCGTTTCGGTGATGTACGGGTGCAACAATTTCTGCACCTACTGCGTTGTGCCGAACGTGCGGGGCAGGGAGCGCAGCCGCGAACCCGGGGCGATTCTCTCCGAGGTCGGCGGCCTTGTGCGCGGCGGGTGGAAAGACATCACGCTGCTCGGGCAAAACGTCAACTCCTACGGCAAAAATGACAATAACAAGCCGGATTTTCCGGAGTTGTTCAAACAGTGCTGCACATTCCAGGGCGACTACTGGGTTCGGTTTATGACGAGCCACCCGAAAGACGCGGACGAGGCGCTGTTTGAGGTGATCGCCTCCGAACAGCACGCGGCAAAGCATCTGCATCTGCCGGTGCAGTCGGGTTCGGATGAAATTTTGCGGCGGATGAACCGCCGGTACGACGCCGGGGCCTATTTAAAAAAGCTCGGGGCGATGCGAAAACTTTACCCCGATATCGCGCTGACGAGCGACATCATCGTCGGATTTCCGGGCGAGACCGAGAACGATTTTCAAAAGACGCTTGAACTGGTCGAAGCGGTGCGGTATGATTCGTTATATATGTTCATTTATTCGCCGAGGCCGAACACGCCCGCGGCGGGATATGAAAACCAGATTCCGCAGGAGGAAAAAGTCGAGCGGTTCGAGCGACTGCTCGCCTTGCAGGACAAAATCGCGGAGCAGAAGCACAAGGCGCTTGTCGGCAAAACTCTGCGGGTGCTCACCGAACAGTTTGAACAAAAGCACAAAATGTGGAGCGGCAAAGACAGCGGCGTGACTCGGGTGTTGTTCGCGGGCGAAGAAAACGAAAATTTGCGCGGGCAATTTATTGAAACCGAAATCGTTTCGGCCGGGAGGCACTGGGTCACCGGCCGCCGGATATAAATTGAATCAATTTTTAGGAGGAATTGTCATGTCGGAAAATCCCTTTGCGCAGAAACTGACCAAAAAACAGTATGAGGCCGAGGTCGCCAAAACCCGGGACGCGCGCATGAAATGGTTCGCGGACGCCAAGTTCGGCATGTTCGTGCACTATGGGCCGTATGCGGTCGCCGGGATGCACGAGTGGTATCTGGCGCTGAGCGGCATCAGCAACGAACAGTACGAACGCGAGGTCACGCAGAAGTTCCATCCGAAAAAGGGCTGCGCCTATGAGTGGGCGAAACTGGCCTCCGAAGCGGGCTGCAAATACATGGTCATGGTCACCCGCCATCATGACGGCTATTCGATGTGGGATTCCGACTGCAATCCTTATAACGTGGTCAAATACGGGCACGATTACGACGTGGTCGCCGAGTTCGTCGACGCGTGCCGCAAATACAACATGCGCATCGGGCTTTATCACTCGATCATCGACTGGCACAATCCCGACTGCGGCGACAGCGCAAAGGATTTTGACGCGCGTATCCGCTTTATCAAATACCACCGCGACATGCTGACCGAACTGCTGACCCGCTACGGCAAGATCGACATGCTCTGGTATGACATGTGCTATCCGTTTACCGGGGAAAATCTCGACTTTGTCGCGACGAACAGCATGGTGCGAACCTTGCAGCCGGACATTATCATCAATCCGCGCTCGGGCCTCGACGAAGACCTTGACACGCCCGAAGAGCGCCTGAACCCAACCGGAAAACAAAAATACTTCGAGGCCTGCATGACCTTTAACGGGCTTTCTTGGGGCTACGTCGACAGCGAAGAGATCGCGGGATATTCCTATACCCCCCAGCGCATCATCAAGATGATGGCCGAGACCGCCGACCGAAACGGCAATCTGCTTTTAAACATCGGCCCCGCGCCCGACGGAAGCGTCCCCGCCGACGCGGTCAAACCGCTTCAAATCGTCGGCGAATGGCTCAAGGTGAACGGCGCGGCGATCTACGGCGCGAGCAAGCCCATCGACATGTGGGTTCCGAACGGCAGGCCGACGTTAAAAAAGGACAATATGCTCTATGTGATTCAATTGATCACGCCGGTGCTCGGGTATCTGCCGGTCAACGGCGTCGGCGCGCCGGTCAAAAAGGTGCGCTGCCTGACCGACGGCAAAGAATACGAGTTCACGCAGGAGGGCACAGAGCTGACGATTCTCGGCGTCGCGCACGGGCATGTCGACAAGATCGCCGG
>DAOPZJ010000054.1:6091-18283 GCA_035353335.1 Oscillospiraceae bacterium
ACGCATGGCCTGGTGGAACGAGGCGCGCTTCGGGATGTTTGTGCACTACGGGCCGTATTCGGTCGCGGGGCGGCATGAGTGGATCATGGCGCTCGACGGCTACACAGTGCCGGAATACGAGGAGAAGATTACAAGCAAGTTCCATCCGAAAAAGGGCTGCGCGCGCGAATGGGTGAAACTCGCGTCCGAAGCGGGCTGCAAATACATGGTCATGGTCACCCGACACCACGACGGCTATTCGATGTGGGATTCGGACGTCAACCCCTATAACGTGGTCAAATTCGGGCATAATCACGACGTGACGGCGGAATACGTCGCCGCCTGCCGCGAATTCGGCATGCGCGTCGGGTTTTATCACTCGGTCATGGACTGGCACCATCCCGACGGTTCCGCCGCGGCTTACGACATGGCTGCCCGCCTGCGGTTCATCGATTATCACCGCGGGATGTTGAACGAACTTTTGACGCGGTACGGCAAGATCGACGTTTTGTGGTACGACGTCTGTTGGCCGTTCGGCGGCACCGATATGGATTTTGTCGAGACCAACCGGATGGTGCGTACCTTGCAGCCCGATATCATCATCAATCCGCGTTCGGGGATTGCGGAGGACTTGGACACGCCCGAGGAGATCATTCAAAAAAGCGAAAAGTACTGGGAATCGTGCATGACTTTTAACGGGCTGTCGTGGGGATATGTCGACTCCGACCAGGTCGCGCCCTATTCTTATAACGCCAACCGGATCGTCCGGATGCTGAACCAGGTCAGCAGCGACAGAGGCAATCTGCTTTTGAACATCGGCCCCGCGCCCGACGGCTCGATTCCGGCCGAGACGATCGAACCGATGCGAAAAGTCGGGCAATGGCTGAAGGTCAACGGCGAAGCGGTTTACGGAGCGCAGACACCGGCGCATTTGACAAACGTCGGCGGCGGTACCTACTGGATCAGCGGCGGAAATGTCTCGATGCGGGACAATTCGCTGTTTTTGTGGTATTATATATGGACGGCCACCGGGGAACTGCGGACGGCCGGCATCCTCGGAAAAGTCAAAAAAGTGCGTTGCCTTGCCGACGGGAAGGAATATCCGTTTGTTCAGGACGGCGTCAAACTGACGATTACCGGGCTTCCGATAAACCCGCCGGACAAGATTTTGGGGATCAGCGTCCTTGAAGTTGTCTGTGAAAAACAGCCGAAACTGATGCTCGGGCCGATGCTGACCCCGCTTTCGCGGCTGAGGAAACCGCCCGAGATTGATTAATCGATTACAACAAACTGAAAAGTTGAAAGGAATTTTAAAATGGACAAAGTACTCGCGAAGACCCTCGAACTGGCGCACACGATGATGGAGGACGACCGCTTTTTGGCGTACCGTCTCGCCGCCCAGGCAAACGATGAGGATGAGACCCTCCAAAAGCTGATCGGCGATTTCAACCTCGCCCGGATGAATTTAAATAATGCGGCCACCGACGGCAAAAACACCGACCAGTTGCAAGCCGAGATGAAACTGCTCTACAGCCAGATCATGGGCAACGCGACCATGCAGAAATACAGTGAGGCGCAGACCGTGATGAATACGATGATCCAGCAGATCAACGCCATCATCACCGGAACCATCGACGGACAGGTTCCCGAGGAGATCGACCTCGAGGCCTCCTGCGGAGGCGACTGCGAGGGCTGCGGCGGAAGCTGCCACCATTAAAATTCCCCGCTTGATATTGTTCAAAGAGGCGGCTGTATGCCGCCTTTCGGGTTTAACGCGGAAGAAAGGGGATACGGCATGACGATCTCCCCGATGATGCAGCAGTATTTCGACGTCAAGGCGAAATACGATAAATACATCCTGTTTTACCGCATCGGCGACTTTTACGAGATGTTCTACGACGACGCGAAGACCGCGTCAAAAGAACTCGATCTCGTGCTCACGGGGCGCGACTGCGGGCAGGACGACCGCGCGCCGATGTGCGGCGTGCCGTTTCACAGCTGCGACGGGTATATCTCGCGGCTCATTTCGCGCGGGTATAAAGTCGCCATCTGCGAACAGACCGAGGACCCCGCAAAAGCCAAGGGGCTCGTCAAACGCGACGTGATCCGCCTGATCACGCCCGGCACCGTCACCGAGACCGGCATGCTCGAAGAGGGCAGAAACAACTACCTCTGCTCGGTGTTCGACCGGGGTGGGCATACGGGGCTGGCGTTCGCTGACGTGTCGACCGGCGCTGTCTGCGCAACGGCGACAGACGGAGGCGTGAACGCGGTCTCTTGCGAACTGACCCGGTTTTCGCCGCGCGAGATCATCTTCAATCCCGACATCCCCGAAAAGCGCAAAGCTGCGATTTTAAGCGACTGCGGGCTCCCGGGGGAATCCGGATTCGACGACGATTATAAGCCCGAAAATACCGCGCGAAATCTCAAAGAGAATTTCGGCTATACGGCGCTCGGCGGCGATTTTGCCGAGGCCGAGGCCGCGCTCTCCGCGGCGGTCGGGTACATACAGGACGTCTACAAGAATTCGATCAAGTTCGCGGGCAAGATCGAGTGGTACACCGCCGACCGCTATATGGCGCTCGACGCGACCGCGCGGCGCAACCTCGAGCTCGACCGCAACATGCGCACGGGCGACAAAAAGGGCAGCTTGCTCTCGGTCATCGACGGCACCAAGACCGCGATGGGGCGGCGGCTGCTCGCCGACTGGCTGCAGAAGCCGCTCGTCGACTGCGTGATGATTCAAAAGCGGCAAAACGCCGTGGCGCAGCTGCTCGACGACGACATCGGAGAAGCGAAACTCGGCGATCTGCTCTCGGGCATCTACGACATCGACCGCATCGCGACGCGGGTCGTCTACGGCACGGCGAACGCGCGCGAACTCAAAGCGCTCTCCGACGCGATGACCCGCCTTCCGGCACTCAAAAACGCCTGCGCGGGCTATTCCGCGGCGCTGCTTCGCGAGATTTTTGACGGGACTGACTCGCTCGAAGACGTCTGCGGGCTGATTTCGAATGCGCTGAAAGACGATCTGCCGCTCGCGGTCACCGAGGGCGGGCTGATTCGGGAGGGATACGACGCGGAGGTCGACCGCCTGCGGGCACTCCTCGGCGATTCGCAAGCGGCGCTCGCAAAAATCGAATCGGACGAACGAGAAAAAAGCGGAATATCGAAACTCAAAGTCGGCTATAACCGCGTGTTCGGCTATTATCTCGAGATCACGCGCGGCAACACGCTGCCGGTGCCCGATTACTTTATCCGAAAACAGACGCTGACAACCGGAGAGCGGTACATAACTCCCGAGTTAAAAGAACTCGAAAACGATATTTTACAAGGCCGCGAAAAGCTGACCGGCCTGGAATATGAACTGTTTTGCGCCTTGCGCGGGCAGGTCGGCGCGGCGGGCCCCCGAATCAAGCAGACCGCGCGAAGCGTCGCGATGCTCGACGTGTTTTTGTCATTTGCCGGGACCGCGCGCAAAAACGATTTCTGCCGTCCCGAAGTCGACAACGGCGACGCGATCATCATCAAGGACGGTCGGCACCCGGTGGTCGAGCGGCTCGCGGCGGGCAGCGGATTTGTCCCGAACGACACGCTGGCGGACTGCGGCGAAAACAAGATCTTGGTGATCACGGGGCCGAACATGGCCGGAAAATCGACCTATATGCGGCAAAACGCGCTGATTGTGATTCTGGCGCAGATCGGCTCTTTTGTACCGGCAAAAAGCGCGAAAATCGGGGTTTGCGATGCGATTTTCACCCGTGTCGGCGCGAGCGACGACCTCTCGTCGGGGCAGTCGACGTTTATGGTCGAGATGAGCGAACTGGCGTATATCCTCAAAAACGCGACCGCGAAATCGCTGATCATTTTGGACGAGATCGGGCGCGGGACTTCGACGTTTGACGGCATGAGCATCGCGCGGGCGGTGGTCGAATACATCGCCGACGCGAAAAAGATCGGCGCGAAGACGATGTTCGCGACCCATTATCACGAACTCTGCGAGATGGAAGCGCGGCTTGACTGCGTGAAAAATTATAATATTCTGGTGAAAAAGCGCGGCGACGAGATCACGTTTTTGCGCAAGATCGCGCGTGGCGGCGCGGACGACAGCTACGGCATCGAAGTCAGCAAACTGGCGGGCGTGCCCGAAGCCGTCGTGAAGCGCGCCAAGGTGATTTTGGCGGAACTCGAAAAGGACCGCGACGAGCGGGTCTGGGCCGACAAGAAACAACACGGCGGTATTTCCGACGGAGAGCAGGGCGCGTTCGCCGACATGCAGACGCAAAAGCTGCTGCAGGACTTGCGCAACCTCGACGTGAACACCGTCAGCCCGCTCGAGGCGCTGACGCTGCTCGACGAATTCTCGAAAAAGGCAAAGACAATTTAAGGATTTTTGCTTTATATTCGTTTTGATGTGGGGCGATTTTGGATCAAGTATAACATGGTTTACACGCGAGGGGTATTGGTTGCCGTCCTGTAGGGAAAGGTCTTGACCTTTCCGAGCAGACGAACGTTATTCGTCTGCGCAAATGCCTCTAATTGGTATGAGTTCACAAACCATGCTTCATTGCTAAACTTTTCGCGAATGCGATTGTCGTCCTAAAACATGGGTAGTCACATTACCACCCCAATACGCTTTAATCTGAGCATAAATGTTATCATGAAACAGCATTAATGCGGATGTTTTGCGCGGGCGAATCTTTCGCCCGCTCGGAAAGGTCAAGACCTTTCCCTACAGGGACGGCGGGCAATGCGCCTTGCGTTACTTCATGACGATCCGAGGAAAAAGAGAGGAGGTATAGACATGGCGGAAATCAGAGTTTTGGACAAGGCGGTCGCGGAGCTTGTCGCGGCAGGCGAGGTCGTGGAGCGGCCCGCTTCGGTGATCAAAGAACTGCTTGAAAATTCGATCGACGCGGGCGCGGGGCAGATCACCGTCGAGATTCAAAACGGCGGACTGACGTTTATGCGCGTGACCGACAACGGCTGCGGAATCACGGAAAAGCAGGTTCCGACGGCTTTTTTACGCCATGCGACCTCCAAGATCAGCACCGCCGACGACCTCTCGGCCATCGGGACGCTCGGGTTTCGCGGCGAGGCGTTAGCCTCGATCGGGGCGGTCGCCAGGGTCGAGATGATCACGAAAACCTTTGATCGCGAGATGGGCTGCCGCGCGGTGATGGCGGGCGGCGAGATGATCGAGTGCTATTCGACCGGGTGCCCGAACGGAACGACCATTTTGGTTCGGGATTTGTTTTATAACATCCCGGCGCGGCTCAAATTTATGAAAAAAGACGTCAGCGAGGGCAACGCCGTCACGGCGGTGGTGCAGCGGCTGGCGCTTTCGCACCCCGAGGTCTCGGTGCGGTTTCTGCGCGACGGCAAAGAAGCGCTTTTTACGCCGGGAAACAATAAGCTCTATTCGGCGATTTATGCGGTGCTCGGCAAGGAGTTCGCCGCCGACCTGACCCGCGTCGAATATACGATGAACAACGTCTCGGTCAGCGGGTTTGTCACCAAGCCCTTTGCCGCGCAGGGCACCCGGAACGAACAGATTTTTTTCATCAACGGGCGCTATGTCAAGAGCAGAACCTGCCAGGCCGCTCTGGAACAGGCCTTTAAAAATACCGTTGCGGCGGGGCGATTCCCCGCAGGCGTTTTGAATATCATCCTGCCGAAAGAGCTCGTCGACGTCAACATCCATCCCGCCAAGACCGAGGTGCGTTTTGTCAACGAACAGCCGGTGTTCGATGCGATTTATTACGGAATCAAGAGCGTTTTGGGCGGGGACAATATCCCGAAGTTCACAGGTGAGGCGTTTTCGCGGGTCTCGGAAAAACCCGCGAAGACCGAGACCGTGAAAATCGAAATCACTCCGCAACAAAGCCCGGCGGTGACTGCGCCGAAAACGATCATCCAAAATCAACCCATCGAGACTGTAAAAGCCGCGCCTATTGAGAGTAAAGGGACCATTACCGAAGAAAAACCGCTGCATGTTCAACCGCAAATGCCCGCTCCGCAGATTCGCGAGCCGGTTCGGGAACAATACCTCGAGACCGAGAGCAAAGAGGAAGCCGAAGGGCTTCGGCTGCTCGGAGAGGCGTTTTCGTGTTATGTCCTCGCTGAGAGCAGAGACGGCGAAAAACTGTTTTTGGTCGACAAGCACGCCGCGCACGAACGGATTTTGTTCGAACAGCTCAAAGAGAGTTTCGGCAATGCCGAAAGCCAGGCGCTGTTGATCCCCCAACCGGTCCGGATGAGCGCCGAAGAACAAAACGCCGCGCTTGCGAATATCGAAACACTCCGCGGTCTCGGATTTGAGATCGAGGATTTCGGCGGGAGCGTCCTGCTTCGGCAGGTGCCCTCCTACGTCGGGGCGGCGGAGGGGCCGGAACTGCTGCGCGAACTCGCACAGCGGCTTGCAGTCGGGGGAAAGAACGCGGGAAGCTCAGACATGCTCGACGACCTGCTGCACACAACGGCTTGCAAAGCCGCGGTCAAGGCCGGAAAAGAGAGCGCGCCCGGGGAGCTTCTCGAAATCGTAAAGACCGTTCTGACCGACCCGCGCATCCGGTATTGCCCGCACGGGCGGCCTGTTTTGATTGTGATGTCTAAGCGCGAATTTGACCGCCGGTTCGGCAGGATATGAGGAAATAATGAGACAACGATTGATTCGGAATACGGGTCTGATGACCGAGGGCCCGATTACAAAACAGCTGATTTTCTATGCGATCCCGCTGTTATTGAGCAGCTATCTGCAGCAGCTTTACAATATCGTCGACTCGGTCGTCGCGGGAAAATTCATCAGCTACGCGGCGCTCGCGGCGGTCGGCGCAAACGGCGTCATCGTCAGCTTTTTGGTGGGTTTCTTTTTGGGATTCACGGCGGGCGGCAGCGTGATCATCTCGCACGCCTACGGCGCGCAGGACACCAAAGGCGTCTTCGACGGCGTCCATACCTCAATCGGCGTCGCGATTGCGGCGGGGCTGCTGCTGACGGTTCTCGGACTCATCTTTACGCCGGCGCTGCTTCGATTGATCAATACCCCCGAAGAAGTCCGGGGCATGGCGGCGGAGTATCTGACCATTTATTTTTACGGAACGGTGCCGGTGATGCTCTATAACATGGGCTCGGCGATTCTGCGCGCGGTCGGCAACTCGACGCTGCCGCTCGTCTTCCTCGGCGTCGCGGCGGGTACCAACACCGTGCTCGATTTGGTTTTCGTGATCTGGTTTCACATGGGGATCGCGGGAACGGCCTGGGCGACCGTGATTTCGCAGGTGCTCGCGGCGGGGCTGACGATTTTGGCTCTGATACGCACCGACGAGGTCTATAAGCTCTATTTGAGCAAAATCCGGATCAAAAAAGAGATCTTGTTGAAAATTTTGAAACTCGGCATTCCCGCGGGGCTGCAGACCTCGGTCATTTCGCTGTCGAATATTTTGATTCAGCGAGCGATCAACGGGTTCGGCGCGATCGTCATGGCGGGTGCGGCCGCCGCGGGCAAAGTGGACGGCCTGGTCGGCTCGACCATCGGGGCGTTCGGCCTCGCGACGACGGGGTTCGTCGGCCAGAATTACGGCGCGGGACGGATCGACCGCGTGAAAAAGGGCGTTCGCATCGGCTTTTTGATGACCCTTGCCGCAAGCATCATCCTTGGCGGGATTTTGCTGCTGCTGCGCAACCAGACCGCGGCATTATTTAACGACGATCCCAAAGTCATCGCAAGCGCGACGCAGCTGATGATGTTCATTCTGCCGTTTTACTTTGTTTACGCGTTCGTTGAGATTTTCGCCGGAGCCATGCGCGGCGCGGGCTCGACGTTTATACCGATGATCGTGACGCTGGTCGGAATGTGCGTGCTGCGGGTCATCTGGGTCTCGGTCGTTCCGGCTTATTATAACGACGTCCGGGCCGTGTTCGTCGTTTATCCCGTCTCATGGGTCTGGACCGGCATTCCGATGTGGCTGCTTTACTTGAAAGGAAAATGGAATAAAAAAGGACAAGTTTAAGAATAAATTTTCAAACTTACCGGCGTAGGAGGGTGGCATCTATGCGAAAAGTCGTTGTTCTGACCGGGCCGACCGCCTCCGGCAAGACAGCGCTTGCAATCGCGCTGTCAAAGCGTTTTGACGGCGAGATCGTCGGCGCGGATTCGATGCAGATCTATCGCGGGATGGACGTCGCCACCGCAAAGCCGACCCGAAAAGAGCGGGCGGAAATTCCGCACCATTTGATTGATATCGCGCAGCCGGGTGAGGATTTTTCGGTTTTTCGCTGGGCTGAAGAAGCGAAGATTGCAGTCAATGAAATTCACAAGCGCGATAAACTGCCGATTGTCGTCGGCGGAACGGGGCAGTATGTCTCGGCGCTATTGCACAATCTCACTTACGCGGGGCAAAAAGCCGACCCCGAACGGCGGGCGCTGCTTGAAAAAGAATACGGCGAAAAAGGCGGGGCGGCGATGCTCGAATGCTTACGCGAACTCGACCCGGAGGCCGCTTCCAAACTGCACGAAAACGACCGGAGCCGCATTCTGCGCGGGCTGGAACTCGCCGGGAGCGGCCTCTCGAAGAGCCGCCAAAACGAGCTCTCGCACGGCGAAAAAATTTACGACATCTGCGCGGTTCAGCTGAATTTTCTCTCGCGGGAGACGCTTTACGACAGGATTGACCGGCGGGTGGACGAGATGTTTGAATCGGGTTTGGAACAGGAAGCGCGATCAATTCGTCCGCTGCTCGGGCCGACCTCGGCGCAGGCCATCGGATATAAAGAGCTGTTTTCGTATTTCGACGGAGAGCAGACGATTGACGAGGCCAAGAACAAAATCAAACAGGCGACCCGCAATTATGCCAAGCGCCAATTGACCTGGATGCGGGCGGAAACCGGCTTAAACCGGATTTTTGCCGACTCGGGAGCCGATTTATTGACCGTTTCCACAAAAATCTTGCAATTGTGCGGCATCATGTGATAAAATGGAAACACCGATAAAAAGCGGTCGGCAAAATTCATAAATTCAACCGGAAAAGAGAGAGAACAGAGTATGAATAAAACGCTGAATTTGCAGGATGTGTTCCTGAATTGTGCCAGAAAAGAAAAAATCGGTGTGACGATCTTTTTGAAAAACGGCTTTCAGTTCAAAGGCATCGTGAAGGGTTTTGACGCTTTCACGATCATCCTTGAAGCCGACGGAAAACAAAACCTCGTCTACAAGCACGCCGTCTCGACCATCGTTCCGGCGCGTCCGATTTCGCTGCTTGACAACGAAGAAGAAACCGAGTAATCCATAAACAACATGAAAAAACGTACCGTCGTCGCGGCCGCGGCAATTGCGATTGCGGCGGTTTTCGTGACGATGCTCTTGATAGTGCGGGCCGGTGACACGAAATACACCACCTATACCGCAAACCTGTACGACGCCGAGATGTCGGTGCCCGTGACGGGCGTTTTTGTGCGCAGCGAGGCCCGCCTTCAGCTCTCCGCGGGCGGTTCCGTCGTCTATCTGCTCTCCGACGGCGACAGAACCGCGAACAAGGAGGAGATCGCGCGCGTTTATTCCTCGGCGCAGAGCGTGGAGGCGGCGCGCAGAATCGCGCTGCTCTCCGACGAACTCGCGGACCTTGAGACCCTTTCCGCAAGCGCGCAAAGCGGGGCGGTCCTGACGCCCGGCACGGTGCTTTCCCGCACCAAAGAAGTGCTCGACGGCATCGACGCCGCCGTCAAAAACGGAGGAGCCCGCGGGATCTATGAACAACGGCGGACGCTGACACAGCTGTTGAATCAATACGGAAGCTATTTCGAAGAGAAGGACTACAGCGCCCGAATCGCCGAACTCACACAGGAGATCAATTCGCTCAAAAACGAGATGGGAAATTATACTTCGCAATATTCACCCGATTCGGGGTATTTCTTTTATTACAGCGACGGGCTGGAGGGACTTTCGCCGGCTCAGCTTTCCGAGCTCTCCTGCGATAAGGTCGACGCGCTGATCGCGCAGACCGAAAACGCGAAAAACGCCGCGCAGCCGAAACTCGTGACCGATTACACCTGGTATTTCGTCTTCAATATGCCGACCCCGAAGGCCATTCAGATGTCGGGCTCAAAACTCCAGATCCGGTTTCCCGCGGTCTCGGACGAGCCCGTCGAAACCGTCATCGAGACCATGCAGAAGGACGGGAGCACGGACGGAAACACCGCGGTCAGGGTCTCGTCGCGCAACGCGATCGCGCAGCTGGGCGAATGCAGAACCGAGCAGGCCGAGATCCTCATCCGTTCGGAAAAAGGGCTTCGGATTCCGGTCAGCGCCATCCGCACCGTGACAAATGAGGACGGGACCGAACAGGCCGGCGTCTATGCCGTCGTCGGGCCGGAGATGAGATTTCGCAAGATCAACGTCTTATCCTCGGACGGCGAATACGCGGTCTGCGAATACACCAACATCGGCGTCAGCGGATGGCTTCAGATTTACGACGAGGTTATCGTGAAGGGCAAAGACCTCGCCGACGGAAAGAAGCTGTGAGGTTAAAATCGATGCGTTAAAACGACGCCGGAAAAAAATACCGTGAAAGGACAGCCCGGGGGATGGAATATCACAGGATCGAAAGAGCTCAGTTTCTTGAAAATTACGCCGCGGTGCGTGAAAATATCGAAAAGGCGGCCATCGCGGCGGGGCGAAAACCTTCGGAGATCGAGCTCTGCGCGGTCACCAAGACCTTCGGGTGGGAGGCATATGATCTCGCGCGGGGGGCGGGTCTGAAAAGCATCGGGGAAAACCGCGTGCAGGAGGCCGAAGTCAAATACAGCGCGGGCCATCAGGGCGTCGATCTGCGGTTGATCGGCCATCTTCAGACCAACAAAGCCGCGAAAGCCGTTGAGCTGTTTGACACGGTCGATTCGGTCGATTCGCTTCGGCTGGCGGCGCTGCTCAACGACCTCGCCAAGAAAAAGAGCCGGATCCTGCCGGTTTTGGTTGAGATCAACGTCGGAAGCGACCCCGCCAAGAGCGGGATTTCGGCGGAGAACGCGCAGGCATTTTGCGAAACGCTGCTGACGATGACCTCGCTGCGCCCGGACGGGTTTATGACCGTGTTGCCGCTTGGCTGCGACGAGGCAAAAAAGATGGAATATTTCACAAAAATTTCCGAGATATCCCTTGACATTTCAAAAAAGTTATTTCATAATAGAACCATGTTACTGTCCATGGGAATGTCGGGCGATTATATCGAGGCAATCAAATGCGGCTCCGGAATGATCCGCATCGGCACCGCCCTTTTCGGACAGAGACAGAGATAGAAAACAGATAAAAATCAGGGGTTGACCGAAAGGTCGAAAAAAGAGAGCGGAGGAATTGAATATGAACGTTATCGGTAAGCTGAAGGCCGTCTTCGGCGTAGAGGACTATGACGAGGCCGAACAGGAAGAAGAGGCGGTCGAGGAATTCGAACAGCCCGTTATGCAGAAACTCGAACGGCATGAGCGCGTACAGGCAGAGGACAGAAAAGTCGTGAACATCAACGCCACTTCCCAACTGAAGGTCGTTTTGATCCGTCCGGAGTCCTACAGCCGTGACGCAAACCCGATTGCGGACCATCTCAAAAACAAACGCGCGGTCGTCATCAATTTCGAGCGCACCGTCGGCGGAGAAGCCAGACGGCTGCTGGACTTTTTGTCCGGCGTCGCCTATGCCCAGGACGGCAGCGTCCAGCGCATCGCGGAAAAAGCGTTTTTGATCACGCCGTATAACGTCGAAGTCGAGAGCAGCGATTTTCTCTACGAGATCGACAATAACTTAGCATAAATAAATTTAGTACATAACCCGCGGGGGTTTTGATAAAAAATAGAAAAGGCAGGTCCGGCAGCGGGCTTGCCTTGCTTTGTTTTGTCAGATCGTTGAATATAAAAGAGCAAAGCAATATACGCGATGGGGACAATCCGCGCGGCGGGGACAATCTATGCGATGGGGACGGACGCGCAATGCGCGCCCCTACGAGAAGCGGTGCAAAAATTCGCGCGGCGGGGATAATCCATGCGATGGGGATGGACGCGCAATGCGCGCCCCTACGAGAGACGGCGATAAAATCCGCACGGCGGGAACGGGGACAATCCGCGCGGCGGGGATAATCCATGCGATGGGGACAGGGATGCCACGCCCTACGAGAAACGATGCGAAAATTCGCGCGGCGTGAGCGGGCGATTCGGCGGGCCGTGGCCCGT
>DAOPZJ010000055.1:0-16337 GCA_035353335.1 Oscillospiraceae bacterium
CGGTTTTGATTTTTGCGCTGCGGTTGAGAAAACCGATCCTGAATACGCCGATGAAATTCAGGCCGAAGGTCACGACGATCGCTCCGGTGACGATGTTGACGATGGTTTTATACCGCAGCAGCAGCCCGCCGATTGCCGAGGCAAGCGCCCCGAGCGCGACAAACACGGCCGTGAAACCGAGCACAAAGCCGAGCGCGTTGACAAAGACCTTGCTTTTCTTGCTTTCCGCGTCCGCCTCGGCGCGTTCGCCGTTTCCTCCCGCAAAATAGAGAAGATAGACCGGGATCATCGGCAATATGCACGGCGAGATGAAGGTAATGACGCCCTCAAGGAATGAGATCAGATACTGCATGGCTCACCTCGCAGGTTTTTACAGTACAGCCGCTTTGATGAAATACGGGAATAATAAATGAAACGATAAATGTCTTCACGATGCTTATGTAGGCCGGAAATCCGGCATTAAGCGAGCAGCGCGAGAATATCCGCCTTGGGCCTTGCGCCGATCGAGGAAGCGGTCAGTTTTCCGCCCTTGAAGACGAGCAGCGTCGGGATGCTCATCACACGATACTGCATGGCGAGATCGCCTTCTTCATCCACATTGACCTTGCCGACTTTGATGTCGGTATGCTCATCCGCGATCTCGTCTACGATCGGCGAGACCATGCGGCACGGGCCGCACCACGGCGCCCAGAAATCGACGAGGACGGGAACGCTGCTGTTGATGACCTCATCGACGAAATTATCTTTGTTTAAAACTACGACTGACATTTTTAACGACTCCTTTCGGGAATATGATTATGAATCGATTGTATCATTCTGTCGAAGAAAGAAATGTGACCTGGTCACAGAGGAACTCATTTTTTCAGGCCGCCGAACGAAAATCCCGACAAAATGTTGGTATCGAATGAAAAGTTCAGGTTTTTGCGCTCGCGGTCGCGTTTGAACGCCAACGCGATTATTTTATCCAAAAGTTCGCGATAATGCAGGCCGGCCGCCTCCCAAAGATAAAAAGACAGAGAACCCGGGATGGTATTCAGCTCATTGACATAGATTTCGCCGGTTTTCGCGTCGGTCAGAAAATCGACGCGCGCGACGCCTGCGCAGCCGAGCGCTTTAAAGGCGCCGACGGCGTATTTTTGAATCAGCCCGGTCTGCCCTTCGGGAAGATCGGCGGGCAGTTTGCGGGTCTGTCCGCTCATGCCCTTTTGACCGCTCATGTATTTGTCGCCGTAGGATAAGATCGCATCGTTGCCGACCGGTTCTTCGCAGGGGCTTGCGGCGGCTTCGTAGACGTCGCCGAGCACCGAGCAGTTGATCTCGCGCAGATTTTCGACCGCGTTTTCAATCATCACCCGGCTGCAAAGCAAAAAGCAGTCGTCGATGGCGGCGGCGAGATCTTCGCGGTTTTTAACCTTATAAACGCCCACGCTCGAGCCGAGATTGACCGGCTTGACAATGATCGGGTAACGGTGATTTTTTTCAATCAAATCGAGCAGATTTTCGCGCTCGGCAGCCCAGCGGTCGGCGTAAAAATCGGTCGCGTCAAGCACCGGAATTCCCTTCGCCTTTAAAATATCTTTGGTAATCAGTTTATCCATGCTGTTGGCCGCCGAGAGCACATCGCACCCGCAGTAGGGCAGGTCGAGCAGATTCAAAAAGCCCGCGAGCGTCCCGTCTTCGACGTTGGTGCCGTGCACGATCGGAAACGCCGCGTCGACGTTCATGCAAAACGGTTTTTTCAGTCCCTTTTTCTCGCCCTCCAGAAAGACCGTGTCTCCTTTGCGCACAAAAGCCACTCGCTCCGAATTTTGTAACAGGGCGGGGATGTCCTTGAAGCAGTCGATCTCGCACATCGCGGGCGAGGTGTAAAACTCGCTTTTTTTGGTGATGTAAAGCGGGATGATCTCGTATTTTTCTTTGTCAAGCGATTGGATGGCCTGGACGGCGGTGATGACCGAGATCTCATGTTCGACGCTCTTTCCGCCCATGATGACGCAGAGATTGATTTTCATTGACAGTACCTCCGGTTAGTCGTAAGATTCAGTAAAAATCAGTATTTAATAATTGTCGGGTAAATCGTTTTCGAGCAATACAACCGCTTTTTGCGAGGCGTAACGGTTGAAGATTTCTTTGGCTTCTTTGAAGGTTTCGACGCGGATGATTTTATCTTTGGCAAGTCCCGCGGCGATCGCGCCGTCGTAAATGGCGTCAGCCCGTTTTCCGCCGACCAAAATCAGCAGATCGCAGACCTTTGCGGCGTTTTCTCCGAGCCGGTAATTTTCTTTGTCCTCTTTGGCGCCGAGTTCGACCATGCCGGGCGTGACGGCGATTTTCATCGCGTCAAACCACGAAAGCGCCTCCAACGCGGCGGCGGCTCCCGCCGGGTTGGAATTATAGGCGTCGTCGATGACGGTCAGTCCGAACGGGTTTTTGTGCATCTCAAGCCGGTGGGGAACCGGTTCGAGCTTGGCGATTGCTCCGGCGGTCTTCTTCGGGTCGAGGCCGAATTCGGCGCAGACCGCGACCGCGGCGAGGATGTTGATGACGTTGTGGCGGCCGAGCAGTTTGGTATGTACGTCGAATTCGCCGCCGGGATGATGAATCGTAAACCTGATGCCGTTTTGATCGGCTTTGATGCCGTCCGCCCGGAAATCGAGCCCTTCGGCCTCCAACCCGTATTTAATGGTCTTGGCCTTCGAACCGTGCGCAGAGATATAGGGGTTGTCGTAATTTAAAAACATCGTCCCGCCGGCCTGTTCGACCGCGTCGGCGAGTTCGAATTTTGTGGAGATGATATTTTCAAGCGACCCCATGGTCTTGAGGTGCTGTTCGCCGATGGCGGAGATCACGCCGAACACGGGATTGGTCAGGCGGCAGAGCTCGGCGATATCGCCGACGCAGGCGGCGCCCATCTCGGCGACAAAGACTTCGGTGGTGGCCCTGAGGTCATCGTTGATGACTTTGGCGACGCCCATGGGTGTATTCTTGCTCTCGGGGGTGATCAGCGTGTTAAAGTGCTCGGAGAGCAGCCGTCCGAGGATATATTTCGTGCTTGTTTTGCCGTAACTTCCGGTAATTCCGATGGTGACGGCGTTGCTGTCCGCGAGTTTTCGCTGCGCCATCTTGAAATATTTATTGTAAATCATCTTATCGATCGGCGTGTTCAGCCCGAGCGACAAAAACAACAGCAGGGGCCCCGCGGCACAGAGCGAACCGGTCAAAACGATTGCCCCGCGGTGCGGAATCAAAAAATAGGCGCCGATCATCGCCGCAAGCGGGAAGAATAAAGCCGTGCCGAACAGGCGTTTCGCCCGTGCCGTGAAGTCCAGCGGCTTTTTGGCCTTCGGCGCTTTGAAAACCAGCAGGAAAACGCCGAAGAAAATCGCAAGCAGAAAAGCGGCGAGGGCAAAAGAGAGGTTTTTGTCCGGCCTGAGTTCGATTAAAATCGTGACCAAATCGGCTGCGACAAGTAAAATCAGGTTCGGGATCAGCTTTTTGAAGTTGCGTTTCAGCCAGTCCAGATAGCGTTCCGGGCGATAGGAAGAGAGCTGCAGCATATGCAGATGAAACCGCACGTTGAACGCGCAGGTTGCTCCCATCGCGAGGCAGGCGCTCACATAGACGATTTTTGCCGCCAAATTCATGATGAACCTCTCTGTCAATTCAAAATAAAATACCGCAGCGCCGCCGTGAATTCGGGCAGTTTACGCAAAAAGGCGTAGTGGTCGCAGTCCTTATAGACGATCAATCCGGCGTCGGGGATCAGTTTTTTCATCTTTTCGCCGTCCGAAAGCGGCGTCGCGGTGTCTTTGTCGCCCCAGAAAAGGAGCGACGGGACGGCGATGTTTCTGAGCCGGTCGGAGATATCCTGCGAAAGCACCGCCGACATGGTCCGCTTCATCATCGGCGAGGCCTTTTTATAATCCTCGGAGCCGTATTCGGAGGGGTCGAAAACCTTTGAAAACGGCTTGCCGATCACGGGAGCGTTCAAAAGCTTCTTTCCGGTTTTAAAAAAGAACCGCTTGATGTAAAATCCGGGCTTGTGTTTCGCGGGGATCCCGGTGCTGCTGACGAGCACGAGTTTCGAGAGGTTTTGATAACCGCGTCCCGCAAGCGCAAGCGCGGTCTTTCCGCCGTTGGAGTGCCCGCACAAAATCGGTTTTTCGAGGCCGAGCGCGGCGATAAAGTGTTCGGCGAAGTCGGCGAAATCGTCCGAGTTAAAAGGCCTTTTCGGTTCTTCGCTCTCGCCGAAGCCCGGCAGATCGACCGTGATCGCGCGGCAGCAGTCCGAAAGGCGGTCCGCGACGGGTTTGAAGGTGCTTCGGTCGACGCCCCAGCCGTGCAGGAATAAAACAGGTCTGCCCGTACCGGCGCTGTCGTATCCGATTTCAAGACCGTCGACCGAAATTCTCATAAAACTCCTTTCGTGCCCGCGATATTTAGTACATTATACCATGCGTGCGTACGGCAGTCAACGACGGACAGGCGGGGCGGAAACTGAAATATTCGACGCAAATCCCGTAAAAGTCGGTTTGAACCCTTGTTATTTTTCGGTTGGTTTGTTATAATGTGTCCATCATACTGGGGGAGGATGGTTTTCTTGGTCCCCGATGGAAACAGTATGAACGAATCAGCGGGACAGTATTATTTCAGGCGAATCAAACCGGTTCGCTTGTAAGCAAACGGAGGAAAACCCTTTTATGGCAAATAAAGCGGAGATACAGACAAGACAGCTGCTGTTTTCGTTGTTTGACGAGGGCAGCGCCATGGAGATCGGCGAACCGGCCGCGGGCGGCGAAAGCGGCGTTTTGGCGGCATGGGGAACCGCGGACGGCAACCCCGTGTTCGCGTTCGCGCAGGACAGCGGGACGATCGGCGGCGCCTTCGGCGCTGCGGCGGCTGAAAAAATCTGCAAAATCTATGACCTGGCCGCGAAAAACGGCGCTCCGGTCGTCGGGATTTTCGACAGCAAAGGCGTTCGCATAGCCGAAGGCGGCGAAGTCCTTTCGGCGCTCGGAAAGTTTATGAACAGCGCCAACACCCTCTCGGGCGTGGTCCCGCAGATCGCGGTGGTCACCGGAACCTGCGGCGGCTCGATGGCGATGATCGCCGGATGCGCGGACGCGCTCGTCCTGTGTGAAGACGCGCAGTTGTTTTTGACGCCGGACGATTTGATCAAAGCCGCGCAGCCCGACTATAAACCCGCAAAGAGCAGCGTGACCGCGGCAAAAAACGGCACCGCGGCGCTTGTGGAAAAAGACGCTTTATCGGCGGTTGCGGCAGCGAAAAAGCTGCTTTCTTATCTCCCGTCCAACAATCTGGACGTACCTCCGGTTTTTGATTTCAGCGAACCCGCCGCGGGTCTTGCTGACGCGGACAGTTTTTATGAGCTCTATGCCGATTACGGGACGACCGCAAAGGTCGGTTTCGCCGCCATCGGCGGACAGAGCGTGGGCCTTGTCTCGGCCGCAAAGGACGAGAAGGGTTATATTCATACCTGCGGCGCAAAAAAGATCGCGCGTTTCGTGCGGCTGTGCGACGCCTATTCGATTCCGGTCGTTTCGCTCATCGACACCGACGGTTTCGCGCCGGACGGCGAAAGCGAGGCAAGGGGCGCGATCACAAGCGCGGCTGCGCTGTCTCAGGCCTATGCGGAAGCGACCTGCGCCAAGATCGCGGTCGTCACCGGAAGAGCCGTCGGCCCCGTTTATATCGCGGCCTGCGGCAAATCGGCCAACGCGGATATGGTGTTCGCCTATGAAGATGCGGTCATCAGCCCGGTCAACCCCGACGCGGTTTTGATCATCAACGACCCGCAGCTGCTCGACAACTGCAAGAGCGAGGCGGAACGCAAAGCGGTCTATGCGGCGTATGCAAAAGAAAAGCTCGGCGCGAAAGCTGCGGCTTCCTCCGGTCTGGTCGATGCTGTCGTAACACCGGCAACCGTACGCGGGCAGGTGCTCTCGGCGCTGTCGATGTTGTCCGGCAAACGGGTCAGCCGCCTGCCCAAGAAGCACGCCGCCAATCTGTTATAAAAAATAGCCGAGTCAACGGTTGAAATACTATTTTATTGATTAGGAGAAAACAATATGAAAAACCTGAAGATAACCGTCAACGGAAAAACTTATGACGTCGCCGTCGAAGAAGTAGGAACTTCTTCTGCTTCTGTTTCCGCACCGGCACCCGCCGCCGCACCTGCCGCAGCGCCTGCGCCTGTCGCCGCAGCCGTCCCCGAAAAAGAATCCGCTCCGGCCGCAGCGTCTGTGCCCGCCGCGCCGGTCGTCGCCGGCGGTAAACCCGTTCTTTGCCCGATGCCCGGTACGATCGTCAACGTGATGGTCAAGCCCGGCGACGCCGTGAAAAAAGGCAATGTGCTGTTGATTCTCGAAGCGATGAAGATGGAAAACGAAATTCAGGCGGCCGCCGACGGCACCGTCGCAAGCGTGGAAGTGCAAAAGGGCGACAACGTCAACGCGGACGACGTCCTGCTCACCATCGCTTAAAAGCCAAATGATAAAGGAACGGATAAAAAAATGGCTAAAAAAATACTGATTACCGACCTGACGCTGCGCGACGCCCACCAGTCGCTGCTCGCGACCCGCATGAGCACCGAAGAGATGCTTCCGGTCATGGAACTGATGGACAAAGTCGGCTTTTATTCGATGGAGGTCTGGGGCGGCGCGACGTTTGACGCCTGCCTGCGCTTTTTAAACGAGGACCCGTGGGACCGCCTGCGCGTGATGCGCAAACAGATGCCGAACACCAAACTGCAGATGCTTTTCCGCGGACAGAATATGCTGGGTTACCGGCATTACGCCGACGACGTCGTTGAGTATTTCGTCCAAAAGTGCGTTTCAAACGGCATCGACATCATCCGCATCTTCGACGCGCTCAACGACATCCGCAATCTGAAGTGCTCCATCGCCGCCGCCAAAAAAGAGAAAGCCCACGTCCAGGGCGCGATCTCCTATACGACCGGCGAGGTCTTCACGATCGACTATTACGTCAAATACGCCAAACAGCTTGAAAACGAGGGCGTGGACTCCATCTGCGTCAAAGATATGGCCGGACTGCTGACCCCGTATTTCACCTATGATCTGGTCAAAGCGCTCAAAGAGACCGTCAAAGTCCCGATCCAGCTGCATTCGCACTATACGGCGGGCCTTGCCTCCATGTCGCTTTTAAAGGGCATCGAAGCGGGCGCCGACATCATCGACACGGTCATGTCGCCGCTTGCGCTGGGCACCTCCCACGCGCCGACCGAGAGCATGGTCGCCGCGCTCGCGGGCACTCGGTACGACACCGGGCTGGATCTGGTCAAAATGAATCCGGTCAAGGACCATTTTGCCGACCTGCGCGCCGACTATATCAAGAGCGGCCTGCTCGACCAGAGAATGCTCGGCGTCGACGCCAACGCGCTGCTCTATCAGGTGCCGGGCGGAATGCTCTCGAACCTCGTCAAGCAGCTTGCCGACGCAAAAAAATCCGATAAACTCGCCGACGTGCTCAATGAAGTCCCGCGCGTGCGCGCCGATTCCGGTTTCCCGCCGCTGGTTACGCCGACTTCCCAGATTGTCGGAACGCAGGCGGTCTATAATATCATCATGGGCGAACGCTACAAGACCGTCACCAAAGAATTCAAGGCCATGGTCAGGGGCGAATACGGCAGAACGCCGATGCCGATCTCTCCGGAGTTTTCGAAAAAGATTCTCGGCGACGAAAAGCCGATCACCTGCCGTCCCGCCGACCTGCTCAAGCCCGAGCTCGAGACCATCCGCACACAGGTCGCGAAATGGTCGATTCAGGACGAGGACGCGCTGACCTATGCCCAGTTCGACCAGGTCGCGGTCAAGTTCTTCGAACAGCGCCGCAACAAGATGCACGGCGTCGACGGCGAGCACTTTGACCCCGCGAACAAGACCCATATCGTATAATAAAGCAAACCTGAAATAAAACCGAAAGGGGTGTCGGTCCGGTGAAACTCATCAACGTCGGATTCGGAAATCTCGTGGCGGCCGAGCGCATCGTCTCGATCGCCGGATTCGACACGCAGCCGGTCAAGCGGCTGGCGCAGGACGCTAAAGCCGAAGGCCGGCTGGTCGATACGACTTACGGGCGCAAGACCAAAGCCATCATCCTGACCGACAGCGGTTACGTCATCGCCTCCGCGCTGCAGCCCGAGACCATCGCGGGCCGCATCTCGGGAACGGATGTCCGAAAGGAAGACGAAACATGAGCAAAGGGCTTGTGATCGTCCTCTCCGGCCCCGCCGGAAGCGGAAAGGATACGCTGTTAAACCGGTATTTCAAATTCGGCTCCGCGAAAAAGACCGTTTCGGCCACGACGCGCCCGATGCGGCACAATGAGACCGACGGCAGGGATTATCACTTTTTTACGCGCGAACGGTTTGAACAGGCGATCAAAGCCGGTGAGCTGCTCGAATACACCGAATACGCCGGCAATTATTACGGGACTCTTTACAGTGAGATCAACCGAATCACCGCCGCCGGAGACGACGTGATCTTAAAAATCGAGGTCGAGGGCGGGCAAAACGTGAAGAAGCGGTTTCCCGGCGCCGTCATGGTCTTCACCTTCCCGCCGAACGCCGATATTTTGGCTTCCCGGCTGAAAAGCCGCGGCACCGAGGACGAAGAGACCGTCAAAAGACGGCTTGCGGCGGCCGAAAAAGAGATCGAAATCGCGAAAAAGACCTATGACTATCTGGTCATCAACGACGATGCCGACGACGCGGCCAAAAATTTTGCGGATATCATTACTGCCCGGCATGCCGCGATGTCCGAAAATATCGATTTTATGAACGAGGTAAGAGACGATGTCAAAAATCATTTCATTTGATCCGGAAAAATACTCAAAAAGCCGCTATTCCACCGTCATCGGCGTCGCCAAACGCGCCCGCGAGATCGCCGAAAGAGCGGCCGAGGAAAAAGAAGTTCTGACCGAAAAAACAGTCAAAACCGCGATGGTGGAACTCATCGAGGGTAAATACAAAATCGTCACGGTCGAAAAAGCAGACGGGGATAACGACGGAGACGACCGCTCGGACGAATAATCCGTCCGGGAGATATAGCCGTGCCGTCGGTGGTTAAAGTCGCGGTTGAGGGACTCCTGTACAGCTACGACCGGGTATTCGATTATCTTTATTCGCTTGAGCCCGAACTTCCCGCAGCTCCGGGCTGCCGGGTCAAAGTCGGATTCGGAAAAGGCAGTTCTCCCAAGACGGCGATGATTCTCGAAGTCGCCTCGGAGAGCGGGGAAAAAGAGCTCAAACCGGTCAAAGCGCTGATCGACGCGCAGCCGGTTCTGACGCCCGAACAATTGGAATTGGCCGTCCGCGTGGCCGAAAGGACGTTCTGCCCGATTTACGACGCGATCAAACTGATGCTGCCGTCGGGCCTCGGATTTTACGATAAAATTACATATACCAAAAAGACAGACCGGGATCCGCAGTCCTATGACGAACCGCAGAGGTCTGTTTTGTCGTATCTGGGAGACAAATCCGTCAGCGCGCAAAAACTGAAAAAAGAGACCGGCGTCGGCTCCGAAACGCTGGAGATCATGACGCGCGAAGGGTTGATCGAGAGCAGCGTCAAAACGGCGCGAAAAGTCGGCGACAAGACGGTAAAACTGCTGTCGCTCGGAAGCGAAAGGCCCAAACGCCTCTCCGCCAAACAGGCGGCGGTGATCAAATATCTTGAAGAAAACGGCGAGAGCGCCGCAAAACAAGTGAGTTATTACACCGGCGCATCCGCCGCGACGATCAACACCCTGATCGGAAAAAACGCGGTCGCCGCCAACGAACAGCTCTGCTATCGGGAGTCGTATGAGTCCGCCGAGCGGATTGACCCCGATTCGTTTATCTTAAACGAAGACCAGCAAGCGGCATTTGACGAACTTTCGGCGCTTGCCCCCGGTGCCAATGCTTTATTATTCGGCGTGACCGGCAGCGGCAAGACGATGGTCATTTTAAAACTGGTTCAAAAAACGCTCTCCGAGGGCAGATCGGCGCTGCTGATGGTGCCCGAGATCCTGCTCACGCCGCAGTTCACGAAACTCTTTACCGGCTGCTTCGGAAAACGGGTCGCGGTGCTGCACAGCGGTCTTTCCGAGGGGGTCCGGCTCGACGAATACCGCCGCATCAAAAGCGGCGAGGCCGATCTCGTGATCGGGACCCGCTCGGCGATTTTCGCGCCGCTCGAAAACATCGGTTTCATCTCGATGGACGAGGAGCAGGAGAGCGCTTACAAATCCGAATCCAGCCCGCGCTACGACGCCGGAGAAGTCGCCGCGATGCGCGCGAAGACCCACGGCGCGCTGTTTCTTCGGTCGTCCGCGACACCGTCCATCCGCACCTGGCACGCGGCGCAAAACGGAAAGATCAAACTCGTCAAACTCGGCGCGCGGTATGCGGGCGCGCGGCTCCCCCCGGTCAAACTGATCGACATGCGCGACGAGCCGCCGGTGACGCCGGGCGGCGTTTTGGGGGAGACACTTTTAAACGCGCTGAAAAATACGCGTGACAACGGGCGGCAGTCGGTGTTATTATTGAACCGGCGGGGGCACGATACCATTGTAATCTGCTACGACTGCGGCGAAGTTTTAAAGTGCCCGCACTGCAGCGTCGCCCTGAATTACCACACGGCCAACGGCCGCCTGATGTGCCACTGCTGCGGCTACAGCACCGCCGAGATGACCTGTCCCAAATGCGAAGGGAAACGAATGCGGTATCTCGGCAGCGGCATTCAGAAAGTTGAGACGGAGTTATCGCAGCTTCTCCCCGAAGCGAAAGTTTTGCGCATGGACACCGATACCACCGTGACTCACGACGCCCATGACAAATTGTTTACCAACTTTAAAAACGGGGAATATGACATTTTGATCGGCACCCAGATGGTCGCAAAAGGCATCGACTTCGAAAATGTCACGCTGGTCGGAGTGCTGAACGCCGAGCAGGGGCTTTTCTCCGGCGACTATAAAGGCGCGGAACGCACTTTTTCGCTGCTGACGCAGGTGGTCGGGCGCTGCGGGCGCGGGCGCTATAACGGCGAGGCGGTCATCCAGACCTATCTGCCCGAAAATCGCATTTTCGAATACGCCCGCAATCAGGATTACGAGGCGTTTTACAACGACGAGATCGAACTCCGCCGTCAGCTGCTGCACCCGCCGTTTTGCGATCTCTGTCTGATCGGCGTCAGCGGCGAAAACGAAAAAGAGACCGCGAAAGCCGCCGAAGCGTTTTTGGAACTGGTCAGGAATAAGACCGCCGGAACCGGATTCCCGGTCAGGGCATACGGCCCGGCTCCCGCGGAAACCGCGCGCGCGGCCAATCGGTACCGTTTCCGCCTGACTTTGAAATGCCGAAACACGAAGGGTTTTCGGGAGATTATCGGACAGGCGCTGAAGGATTTTTCAAACGCGCACCGGCGCGACGCGATCACCGCTTTCGCGGATATGAACCCCGAACAGTATTATTAAGCAAGGGCGCGGGCCCGAAGATTTTATTTCGGAATGAGGAAAAGAAATGGCAATCAGAAAAGTCGTTTTGGACGGCGACGAGATGCTTTCAAAAATCTGCCGGCCGGTGGAAAAATTCGACGAACGCCTTGCGACGCTGATCGAGGATATGAAGGATACGCTGATTTCGGAAAACGGCGTCGGGCTTGCCGCGCCGCAGGTCGGTGTGCTGAAGCGCGTATTCATCATCAATACGGGTGAGGAAATCCGGGAATTCATCAATCCCGAGATCATCAGCCGCGACGGCGAACAGCGCACGGCGGAGGGCTGCCTCTCCTGCCCGGGCCTTTGGGGCGTCACGGTGCGCCCGAAGAAGATCGTCGGGAAAGCGTTCGACTTAAAGGGCAATGAATTCGAATTCACCGGCGAGGATTTGATGGCAAAGGCGTTCTGCCACGAAAACGACCACCTGAACGGCATTTTGTTCAAAGAGCGGGTCATCGAGTGGCTGGAAAGAGACGAGAATAAATAGCGCAAGGGGCGATTGCAGCGGGTCGCGCCCGTATCGTCCCTGCTTCCCGGGGAGGAATTCTATGAGAATCTTGTTCATGGGCACGCCCGAATTCGCCGCGGCGTCGTTTGAAAAACTCGCGGATGAATTTGAGGTTGCCGCCGCGATTTCCCAGCCGGACAAGCCGAAGGGCAGGGGCTATGAACTGCTGCCGACGCCGGTCAAAATCGCGGCGCAAAAGCGCGGAATTCCTGTCTGCCAGCCGGCTTCGGTGCGCACGCCCGAATCCGCGGAGCTGATCCGGGGGCTGCGTCCCGACCTGATTGTCGTGGTAGCTTACGGCAAGATTCTGCCGGTTGAACTTTTAAATATCCCGCCGCTCGGCTGCATCAATCTGCACGGCTCTCTGCTGCCGAAATACCGCGGCGCCGCCCCGATCGAGTGGGCGGTCATCAACGGCGAAAAGACGACCGGTTTGACTACAATGTATATGGCGGCGGGCATGGACGACGGTGATATGATCTACAAAACAGAGACCGAAATCGGCGAGAACGAGACCGCGGGGCAGCTGCGAAACCGGCTCGCCGTCATCGGCGCGGACCTGCTGGCGAAGACGCTGCGCGATCTTCAAAACGGACCGCTTCCGGGAACGCCGCAAAATCACGCGGAGGCGACTTTCGCGCCGCTGATCAAAAAAGAGCTCGGGAAACTCGATCCGACAAAACCGGCACCTCAAGTGCACAACCTCGTGCGCGGGCTCTCGCCGTCTCCGGGTGTGTTTTTCACCGTCGGCGGCCAACGGATAAAATTATTGAAAACCGCCTATATTGCCGATATGAGCGGCGCGCCGGGCACGGTTACGCTGAAAAACGGCGCGCTGTATCTGTTTTGCGGTACGGGCGCGGTACGGCTCGACGAGCTCTGCCCCGAGGGCAAAAAGCCGATGACCGGCGCGGCCTATTACTACGGGCACCGGTTTGAACAAGTCGACAAATAGACAATAGACAAAGAATCCATAAACGATAACCGGGAGCAAAGGCGCGTATCGTCAGATAGGCGCTTTTTTTATTGAAAGATATTTACAAAAGCCGGAAAAAGTGGTATTATCTGCATGTTTTTGGGAGTTTTCAATAAAATTACAAAAAGTCACCGCAAACAAAAAAACCGATTGACAAATTGATGAAATATTACTATCGCAGCGCGTGCGGTAAAAACGGAGCAGCAAAAAAGTGAGTTTTTTTAAATAATGAAACGGAGGCCTTGAGATGAAACGGTTTTTTGCGGCAGTTCTGGCAATGGGGTTGGCGGTTGCGTGTTTGTTCGCAGCGCCGCTCGGAGCGGTACCGGTTAAGGATGCGGGAAGCGCGAAGGCAGCTTCGGGCCCTGATCTGAACGGCGGGATCTGGGATGGAAGCATTGCCGCGGGATTTGCAAGCGGCACGGGAACGGATGCGGATCCCTATATCATCGCGACTGCGCCTCAGCTGGCGTTTTTGGCGGGCAGCGTCAACGACGGAACGACATACAGCCAAAAATATTTCAAACTGATCAGCAACATTGTGTTGAACGATACGTCAAATTGGACGAATTGGAGCACGGCTGCCCCGGCGAACAGCTGGTCGGCGATCGGCTTTAATTACGAACACTCTTTCCAGGGTAATTTTAACGGGGACGGGCATACGATCAGCGGAATTTATATCAACAAAACGGAGAATTATCAAGGTCTGTTCGGGTATTTCAGCGCCGGCGCAAGCGTGTCAAATCTCGGCGTCATCAGCAGTTTCATCAAAGGAAATGCGTATACAGGCGGTATCGCGGGATATGCCAATGCCATTGAAAACTGCTGGAACACAGGGTCGGTCGCCGGGGACGCGTATACCGGCGGAGTGGCGGGATACGTTGATTCGTGCCCCGTCAGCAGCTGTTATAATACGGGAAAAGTCACCGGATCTGAAAATGTGGGAGGAGTGGCGGGATGGCTTGAGTACAGCGATGCCGACAATTGCTACAACACGGGAGAAGTTACCGGGACAGATAAATATGTCGGCGGTATCGCCGGATCCGCGAAAGGCAGCGTAATGACCGATTGTCACAACGAAGGAAAAATCAGCGGAGTTTCTCATATCGGGGGCATGGCCGGAAAAACCGACGGCGGCCTTATTAAAAATTGTTACAATGCGGGGCTGATTATCGCATCCGACCTTTATGCGGGCGGCATTGCGGGGCATTTATACAACCTCGGTTTTGCCGTCGGCTGTTATAACAAAGGGCAAATCGGCGGAGCCGGCTGTGTCGGCGGTATAGCGGGTTATGTGCAGGTCAGCACCGTTGAAAATTGTTATAACACGGCGACCGTCGGCGGCAACTCCAAAGTCGGCGGCGCTGCGGGTTATTCCGAAGACGGAACGATCCGCAAGTGTTATAACGACGGATTGATCATCGGGAGCAGCGAAACCGGCGGCGCTGCGGGAAATCTTTTAAGAGGGAAAATTGTCAGCTGTTACTATTTGTCGGGCACGGCTTCCGGCGGAATCAACGGGGCGGACGTTTCGGGTCAGGCAGCGGTTCTGACCGATGCGCAGATGAAGGTTCAGGAAAACTTTGTCGGCTGGGATTTTGAATATGACTGGTTTATCGACGCGCGGTATCAATATGCTGACGGAACTTCCGGCGGATATCCTCAGCTGCAGGCGTTCGGCAATTTTTCAACAATTTCATCCAGCGCGGTATGGACCGGCTCAACGGATACCGTTTGGTCGGGCAGCGGCACCGAAGCCGATCCCTTTTTGATCACTTCCGCCGAGGAATTGGCGGGACTGGCCGAAACCACAAACGGCGGAACGGATTACAGCGGGGAATTTTTCAAACTCACAACGGATATCACGCTCAACCAATATGAGGCGTTTCTATACTGGCAGCATACGGCAGCGGAGTGGACGCCCATCGGGATTGGGAATTATTTTTACGGTTCTTTTGACGGTGACGGACATCAGGTCAGCGGAATCTATATCGATAACGTGCTTCAATTTGAAGGTCTGTTCGGATATATAGTTGAGGGAAGCGTGAAAAACCTGCAAGTGACCGATAGTTACATCAAAGGTTATAAAAATGTCGGCGGCGTTGCGGGAGAAATCAGTTACAGCACCGTCAGCAGCTGCGGCAACACGGGAGCGGTCAGCGGTATCGAAGAAGTCGGAGGCGTACTGGGCTACACGGATTGGGACAGCACCGTCAGCGGGTGTTTTAATACGGGCGCTGTTTCCGGAAGCAACTATGTCGGCGGTGTGGTCGGCAACAGCAACGGCATCTTCAGCGATGGTTATAACACGGGAGCGGTCAGCGGTATGGATTACGTCGGCGGCGTTTCCGGCTATAACGGCAACGAAGCCACTGCTTGTTATAATACGGGAACGGTCAGCGGATATACTTACGTCGGAGGTCTGTTCGGTTTGAATTACGGGGATCTCAGCTTCGGTTATAATACGGGAGCGGTTCACGGCGATTCCTATGTCGGCGGCCTGGCGGGATTTAATACTTATTATATTTATGATTGTTATAATGCGGGGCCGGTCACCGGAACCGTCGAATATACCGGCGGTGTGGCAGGGGAAAATACCAGCGAAATCAGCGATTGCTATAACATTGGGTCCGTTGAAGGCGTCAACGGTACCGGCGGTGTGACGGGCTATAATTATTACAGAATCATCAATTGCTACAACACAGGCGCGGTCAGCGGGACAGATAATACCGGCGGTGTGGCGGGCGATATGGATGCCGCATCCACGATCTCAAGCTGCTATTATCTCACGGGAAAAGCGACAGGCGGTATCAAGGGAACCGATACTGCCGGCAAAGCGGAAGCGCTGACCGATGCGCAGATGAAACTGCAATCGAGTTTCGTCGGCTGGGATTTTACAACAACATGGGAATTCGGCGGAAGCGGCGCTCATTATAATTACCCGACGCTGAAAGACGTGGCGCAGATCAGTCTGGACCCGGTCACCGGCGTGACGATTTCGGATGAAAGCGCAACCCTGAACATCAACGGAACCAAACAGCTGACGGCGACGGTCGCCCCGGAGAGCGCGTTTAACAAAAACGTGACCTGGAGCAGTTCGGACAGTACGGTTGCGTCTGTTTCATCAAGCGGCTTTGTCACCGCTTTAAAAGCAGGGACTGCGGTGATCACCGTAACGACGTCAGACGGAGGATTCACCGACACCTGCGCGGTAATATCGCTGAATCCGGCGGATGAGGCGGTTTATACCTATTCAATCATTGATAATAAAGCCGTCATTACCGGATATACCGGCACCGCGTCGAGCGTAATTGTTCCGGCGTTCCTGGGCGGTTG
>DAOPZJ010000055.1:16437-18128 GCA_035353335.1 Oscillospiraceae bacterium
CTGGCGCAGGGCGGCGCGGAAGTTTACAGCGATAAAGAATTCATATGCTCGGACATTCAAAGGGACGGTTCGGTCAATATGGCCGATATCGTCAAACTGATGCAGGCGCTGGCGAACCCGTCGATCATCCTTTATTAACCGCAGGATCTCTGAATAAGGCAAGTTCCGCTCCCGCAGAGCAAAGCCGAGGATCTTTCCGCTCATTGCATCGGCTTTGATATTTGCTGCAGATAAATAACAAAAACTATAATTTACTCTTATATTCTTGCGCATATCATTCGATATGCGCTTTTATTTTATTGAATAGTTGAAACAGCTGCAAACAGCGGGACGATTTCTGTGATTTACGGCATTTTCAGCATCCGGTACCGTAAAGACGGTTCAGACGCCGGCGAACCCCTCGATCGTGCTGTATTAAATGGGAAAATCTGATTTTATTGTTAACAGATAATGACACGATGCGATATAATTGTCCCGAGCAGGAATGGGCAAGAAAGGGGAACGAAAATGCGGTGGCAGAGAAGGCGCAAAATCGCATACAGCTGCTTCATCTTATTCGTTTTTCTGTGTTCTTTCCCGGCGTTGCCGGCAGCCGCCGCAACCCCGGTTTTGAGCGCCGCATTGAAGCCCTCGTCCGACGGAAAAACCGTCACGGTGGTTTTCTCGGTCGAAAACAATCCGGGCATCGCGGCTTTCCGGTTCACGATGCACTATGACAACAAAATCCTCAAACCGGCAAGCGCCGCGATGAACGGCAAAATTTCCGGATTTTTCAGCGATAATCATGACAGCGCCGCCGGCGCATTTCACGTCGTGTGGGCAAACGGAACAAATTACACCGGAAACGGGGAGCTCTGCGGCGCGGTCTTTTCGGTGACCGGAACCGTCAAAGACGGGAAGTATCCGGTCACGGTTACATATGATCCGGTTGATTTTATCAACGAAGATTTAAAGACCGTTAAATTCGAATCCAAAGGAATGACAGTTTCCGCGATGACTGTTTCAGCGCAGTCCGCGCAGTCAACACTTGCTCAGTCGTCTATCGCAAGCAGTCAGGCAAAAAGTTCATCCGCCGCGCCCGTTTCTTCTTCCGCTGTAAGTTCTTATTCATCTTTTGCGGGCTCCGCAATCACAAGCGCGCCGTCGGTTTGGGTAAACAGCCAAATCCAAACGCCCGATACTGCCGGTTCCGCGCCTTCCGGCGCCATTCCGCAATCTTCACCGACCGTTTCTTCCCCGCAAAACAAATCCGGCGAAAACAATCAAACCGGATCATCCGCCGGGACCGGCGATGCCTCTGATACTCCGGCGCTTCAATCTTCCGGGAATCAAATCCCGGTCCGGTCCTCCGGCGGGGAAAGCCCGATTCTCCTTTATATCGCGGTTTCGGTGATCGCCGCAGCAGCGGTGATTGTCCTGACCGTTTTGATCATCAAAAAGAAAAAGCAGCCATAAACGAATTTCAATTGAAAAACAGAGAGGTGCCTAAAATGTCGAAGCTGATGAAAATGGTAAAACCGTATCTGACCAAAAAGTTTCTGGTCATTGCACTCAGCGCGCTGCTTGTCGTGGGCATGGCGGCAGTGATAACGGTCATGGCCTCGCTGCCGGCGCTGACGGTTTCGTCCCCGACGATCGATTATGACGGAAACCGCCAGGTCACGGTCGAAGTGTCTTTGCCTGCGGATTCG
>DAOPZJ010000056.1 GCA_035353335.1 Oscillospiraceae bacterium
AATTTAATACATCAAATATCGAATAAAGAAAATTAAGTACTGCGATATTAAATAAATAATGCCAGAGTGAAGGTATAAAAATTGAAAGAAGATATGGCAATATCGTAAGAAGTATGAGGGGAAATATACTGAACATGATCAGATGAATTTTTTTGATATAATTAAAATCAAATTTTACATATGCGCTCGGTTTAAACAATGTAAATTCGTAATTATAAGGTAAAAAGCAAATACCAATTACTTTTTTCTTCATAATCAGTGCATAATGAATATGGCAAAATTCATGAAGCGGGAAAACGATAAAAGGCATTAAAATAAACACCCAAAAGCCCTTTTCAAGGAATTGTAAAACAATTGCACAAATAAAACAACAAATTCCTAAAATCCAATCCAATATCGAAGGACGCATTTTACGGGTCTTGTTGGATTTTATTCGTGTTTACCTGCTCTGTATTCTTCCAAATATACGATATGCTCGTTGAAGGAGAATAAAAATATGATTCATCTTTGAAAAATGAAACTTTCATTATATCGCCCTTTCGTTTTTAATTTGATGGAAGTTAATGGTATGATCTATTAATACCACATTTTACAAATGAATTCAAGAGAATAAACTATACACTCGATACTCCGGTTTTCGCAGGACTATAAAGGCGCACTTAAGCGGTACGCCTTTTTTAAATATCCATTGATGGTGATTCTTGCGGACGATTATTACCTATTGTTTATCCCATTCCTCGAATACGGTCAGAATATTTTGATACGGGTCAAAGGCGTTCCATTCGCACTGGGCGAATGCGCCGGTGCGTTTGCCGTTTTTCTTGATGACTGCAGAAGCCACGCGGTTGACGGCTTTTTTAACCTCGTCAGTCGTGCCGAACGGCAGGATGTGCTGACGGTCGATTTCGCCCCAGAAGGTGACTTTATCGCCATACTTGTCGACCACGTTTTCTATGTTCATGCAAAACAGTTGGGAATTGATCGCATCGATCCCGATTTCGACCAGATGCGGATAAATGGCCTCAATGTTGCCGTCGGAGTGGAAGAAAATCTTCTTGCCCTTGGAATGCGCGAGATCGCTGTAATCCTTATACATCGGCTTGAAAATCTGCTCCCAGGTCTTCGGGGAAATGAGCAGCGATATCTGCGTCCCCCAGTCATCCATGAACGACACAGCATCGATGGCGCGGTCGGTCAGCAGATCGAGTTCTTTCATGCTCATATCGTGCAGTTTGCCTGCCAGCTTTTCAAGCATCGGCTCACCGGAGGCCAAATCGATGAAAAGGTTCTCGGTGCCGCGCATGAACTGCATGCGCTCAAACGGGCGAATATAAGTGTTTGCCAAAACGAACTTGTCAGTGTTTTTATACTGCTCGTCAAAACCGGTTAGGTCGAGCTCGTCAATCAGTTCGGTCGGGAAACGGTAATCATCAAAGTCGTCCCAATCCTCTAAAACCGGCTTTTTCACTTCGCCGACAATGCCCTCTTCGGCGGCAGTCCAAAAACAACCGAACTCGTCGATGTAATTACCCTTGCGGCCCGGAGTGCCCTGGGCATAACGGCTTTTACCGTAGTTGATTCTCGGATTGAAAATATCCATTTCAAAGCGTTTGTAGAAATCGGCAAGAAGATCCGCTTTAAAAAGCCCCACTCCGGGAAGAGCCCATAAGGTTCTCGGAAACCGGTCGATTTCCTCGTGGTTCAATGTTTTAAATACCCGTTCGCGTGAAGTCATAAAAATTCCCCTTTACAAAACTCTGTTTCTATTATACAGTATCAATATCGGATTGCATTCAAATTCGTTTTGAATACGATTTCGCATATCAAGGAGTTGCCCTATGTCTGATTATTTGATCAACGATTATAATTTTATACTCAATTGCGAATGGCAGACTTATACCGACAAGGAACTCGGCGTGCCCGGGATTCGGCTGTTTGGGCATTTTTCGAGTCAAAAGGCCTCTGCTCCGCTGACGATGCACATTCATCCCGGTTGCATGGAGCTTTGCTATATCGTGCGCGGAAACCAAACCTACCACATCGGCGATGAAGTTTATCATCTGACAGGCGGGGATATATTCGTCACTTTTCCCGACGAACTGCATGGTTCGGGAAGTGAACCGCAGGGCAAATTTGAAATCTATTGGATGCAGCTTGAGATGACAAAAGAAGACTTTTTGTTCTATGACAAAGAAAACGTCCGACATTTGAAATCGGCGCTGTTGAACACTGAGACGCGTCATTTTAAAGGAGACGCACGCAGTTATCAGCTGATGAAAGAAGCGTTCGGATATATCCCGCTGATCGATCCGATACGAAAAATGCTAGGTGTATCGGCTTTAACGTTGTTTTTGACCAAAAATTTTTGCGCTAATAAAAAACTCCCACCGAAACCCGCTAAAATCGCACAAGCCGAACTCTTTATCAAGGAAAACCTTGAAAACAAAATCACGCTGTCTGACGCGGCTGAGCATATCGGCTTATCGCTATCGTATTTTAAAAAGCTGTTTAAGGCCTCGACCGGTGAGACGCCCGGAGATTACATCAATTATTTAAAAATCCAGCGCGCCAAAAAGCTGCTCGAGACCCGGTCGGTCACCGAGACCGCGTTTGTGCTGGACTTTTCATCGTCCTCATATTTTTCAAGCGTGTTCAAGCACTATGCAGGGATGAGCCCAACGCAATACCAAAAGAAATTAAAATCATCTTCACTTTAGAATAAATGATAATAGTCCCGACCGCGATAACCGTTAAACGCTGAGATCAAACCGAACAACCGCATGGCCTTTTCGTCGGGACTTTTGCCGTAGCCGCGCCAAAAATCCTTGTCGTATTGATCGGTTTTCAAGTTAAAGTGAATCGACCAGAGTGCCCAAAACAGATCGTAATTCCGGTTGCCAATTCCGCCGTTACCGCAGTCGATGAACGTTGCGCTGTCTTTATTTTCTCCGACGATCAAATTCGGCAGGCAGGCGTCGCCGTGGATGACCGATGGTTTTCCCGCGTGCTTCGATAATAACAGCATTTCGCTGTAGGCATCGGAAATCGTTTTGATACCGCAATATTCGAGCAAATCGGCCTCCGCTTTCCCTTCGAAAAACTTTCCGGCGGCACGTTTTAACATCGATTCCGCTCGATTTTCGCACAGGCAGTCTTTGATCGGCAGATCATGCAGCTTGCGCAGAGTTTTACCGTATGTAAACAGCGTCTCTTTAGGATTGATTTGAATCATATCTAAGGCGTTTGTCCCTTGTGCGGCCTCGGTCAGCAACCAGCCGTTTTCACCCTTTCGGCAGGAGGTGATGACTTTCGGCGCCAAACCGTAATCAGACAAAAACGCCGACATCTCTGGCTCATTTTTCAGATACCCGTCGGAAGTAATTTTTAAATAACATTTATGATCAAAACAGAGCACCTTTGACCGCGGCTTATCTTTGACAACCACGATCTCGGTGCTCTCTTTGGGTAATTTTACGGATATTTTTTTGGGGAGTGCAGAAAAATCAATCTCCGCAGGCATCTTCAATAGCCCTCTTCAAGTCGTCGATCCCAATACCATTTAATGCCGATACTGCAATCAACCGGTTTTCATGGATTTTAGGGAAATTGCTGCGAAATGTTGCAAGTTCGGTCTTATTCAGTTTGTCGGCTTTCGTAGCCGCGATCACGAACGGTACATCAGCCCTGAGCAAAAAATCAAGCATCATTTTGTCGTCGTCGGTTGGTTCAAGGCGAATGTCCATTAAAGCGACTGCCAGCCGGATATCCCTGCCGCTCTTAAAATAATCTTCCATCAATTCGCCCCAGTCGTCCTTGCGGGTCTTGGCGCGTTTGGCATAGCCATAACCGGGCAAGTCGACCAGACGAAATTGTGAGTGCAGATAGAAATTGATCGTCACCGTTTTTCCGGGGGTCTGACCTACCCTGGCCATGGACTTTTTATTGCAAAGTTTGTTGATTAAACTGGATTTTCCGACGTTGGAGCGGCCTGTAAAGACAACCTCGGGCCGGTCGGACGCAAACAATTGTTCACTGAAACCGAACGACGTCTCAAAGGTGATCGTTTCGAAATTTAACATTTCAATTCCCCGAAACCAGCGCCTGGCCCAGAACTTCGTCGATATTCCGAACCGGGATAAACTCTAACGCATCTTTCACCGTCTTGTCGATCTCGAACAGGTCGGGTTTGTTTTCTTCTGGGATGATCACGGTTTTCATGCCCATGCGGTAAGCCGCCATAGCTTTTTCCTTAAGACCGCCGATCGGAAGTACCCTGCCCCGTAAAGTCATTTCACCTGTCATCGCAAGATTCTTGCGAACCGGTTTTCCGGACAACGCAGAGACGAGTGCGGTGGTGATGGTGATGCCCGCGGAAGGTCCGTCTTTCGGAACCGCACCCTCGGGGACGTGGATGTGCAAATCTTTTGTCTTATAAAACTCTTTGTCGACTCCAAGTTTGTCACAGGCGCTTCGAATATAGCTGACCGCAGCCCGTGCCGACTCTTTCATAACGTCGCCGAGTGAACCTGTGAGCTCAAGTTTTCCGCTGCCCTCAAGTACGCTGACTTCGATTTGAAGCGTGTCGCCGCCGATGGCCGTCCAGGCAAGTCCGGTCGCGACACCAACTTCATTGTCTACCGCCATGTCCGACTTAAATTTTGCCGGGCCGAGATACTTTTCGAGATTATCCGCTTTGACAGCAACCTTTGTAGTCTCGCCCGAAGCGATGGAAAGTGCGGTCTTGCGGCAGATGCCGGCAATTTCGCGCTCCAGTTCCCGCACACCCGCCTCGCGGGTATAGTTATCGATGATCGCGTTGACGGAATCGTCGCTGATAGAGAGCTGGGGTTTTTTCAAGCCGTGCTTTTTTAGTTGCTTCGGGATCAAATGAAACTTTGCGATATTGCGTTTTTCCTCGCGGGTATAGCTTGTGAGGTTGATGATCTCCATGCGGTCGCGCAGCGGCTCGGGAATATTCTCATAATAGTTCGCAGTCGTGATGAACAGCACATTCGAGAGATCGAACGGAAGTTCGATGAAGTGGTCGACAAATGCACAATTCTGTTCGGAATCGAGCAGTTCAAGCAGCGCCGAGGAGGGATCACCCCGGTAATCGTTGCCGAGCTTGTCGATCTCATCGAGCAGAATCACGGGATTATTTGATTTTGCTGCAATCAGGGCGTTTACGACCCGGCCGGGCATGGCGCCAACATAGGTCTTGCGGTGGCCGCGGATATCGGCTTCGTCCCGGACGCCGCCGAGTGATATTGTGGCGAAATTCCTGCCGCCGGCCCGTGCGATGGAACGAGCGACCGAGCTTTTGCCGGTGCCAGGAGGCCCGACAAGGCAGATCACCTGCCCTTTGATATCCGGTGAAAGGAGTTCCACGGCCAAGTGTTCAAGGATTCGATCTTTTACTTTTTGCAGGCCGTAATGATCTTTGTCAAGAATGGCTTTCATCTGCTCGATGGTATGTGTTTTGGATACGCTTATACTCCACGGCAGATCAAGGCAGCAATCAAGATAATTGCGGATGATTGTCGCTTCCTGTGAGCCAAGAGGCATTTTGACGAGTTTTAACGCCTCTTTTTCAAGTTTTTCGGTGATCTCCGGAGAGATTTTCAACGCTTGAATGCGCTTTTTATAATCGAGATATTCGTCCATCTCGCTCTCTTCACCGAGTTCTTCAGAGATGGTACGGAGTTGTTCTTTGAGAAAATAATCACGCTGGTTCTTATCCATCGAGACACGGACTTTATCCTCAATCTCGTTTTCGAGCTTGAGGACGGAATTTTGATGCGAAAGCAGTGAAATGACCCGCTTAAGCCGTGCAATGTGGCTTTTTTCTTCTAAGATCGCCTGCTGCTCTTCAAAGGGCATCATGGAATTGGAGGCGATAAAATCCGAAAGAATACCCGGCTGAGTTTTTGAAAGCGCGCTTGTTAATATTTCGCGCGCGGTGTTGTCATTAAGTTCGAAATATTCTGAGAAAATGCGGTGTGCGGTGCGAACAAGCGCTTCGCTGACCGTCGTATTGTGCAAGGGTGTTTTTTCAATGACGCGTTCGATATTGACCATAAAAAATGGCTTCATCTGAATATAAGTGTTGGTTTTTGCCCGCAAAATGCCCTCGACCAATACCGCATAGCTGTCCGGCGCGGTTTTGATGATCTGCTTGATTTTACCGATCGTGCCGACTTCATAGATGTCTTCTTTATGCGGGTTTTGAGTCTCTGTGTTGGTCTGAGCCGCAAGGAAGATCAGCTGCTGGTCACTTTCCGACACATGCTGAAGCGCCGCGACTGATTTTTGGCGCGAGACGTCAAAACGCAGTGTCATTTCCGGAAACAGCACTACGCCGCGAAGCGCGATCATAGGGATATTTTCGAATTTTGAGATGTTTGTGTTTACCAGAACCTTGGCCATGCCGATCCCCTCTTCGTTCCGTTTTGTATTTGTATTTGTAATCGATGTTTTAATGGATGATTCCCGTTCCTTTTCGATAATTTAATCGCATTCGATGCGACCATATTCGATGTGGCCAATGTTTTCTACGATGCGATCGCGCATCCAAAGCGCCGGATCGGTTTTGAGCACATAACCGCTGCAGTTATCCGGCAGCCAGCAGCTTAAACTCTCATATTTCGGATAAGAAAACGCCGCCATCAGCGTCGAGATGGTTCCGCCGTGGGAAAAGACCGCAATCGTGCAGACGCCGGTTTTCATGCAGCTCTCGATGATCTTAGAAAATGCCGCGAAGATACGATCTAAAAAGTCCTTTTGCTTCTCTGCATTGTGTTTATCGAAGGCGATTGCGAGCATCCGATCCAGATCAAAGGTCCTGTCGTCGTTGAAATACTGCGCATATGGCTTTTCTTCAAGGTCTCCGAATCCGTATTCCCGAAGGCCGTCGATGATGATCGGGGTCTTGTCGGGATAAGCCGCCTTTGCGGTTTGAAAAGCTCTTTTTAGCGGGCTGGAAAACACCGCGTCGACCGGATATGCCTTTAATAATTTGCCGCATTCCGCCGCCTGTTGTTCACCTTTCGGGGTTAGGGGGCGGTCGGTACTGCCGAGGATAATCGGTTCGGTGGTGGCGTTTGCGTGTCTGATCAGATAGATTTTATACGGCATCTTGTTGTTCTTCGCTTTCGTTTTCTTGTTCTAGTTCTGCCAGTGCCGCTTTGATCATAACAGCGCACTCGATCCGTTTTCGTTCCATCTCACAGGACATCTCATATGGTTTTAAAATATTACCGCGATACAGATAATTATTGGCGTTGCAGCCGCCGCTGCAAAAGAATTTTGCCCAGCACTTCTGGCATTCCTCTTTTGTAAAGATATCAGCTGCCGCAAATTCCGATTTCATAGTAAGATCTATGCTTCCGTCCATAACGCTGCCCATCTTTTTGGCAGCGACGCCTACAAACTGGTGGCAGGGATAGATGTCCCCATTCGCTGCGATGGCAACGTACTCATTTCCGCAGCCGCAGCCCTTGACGCGTTTGATGGCGCATGGACCACCCTCCAGATCGATCATGAAGTGGAAAAAGTTGAAATAGCCGCCATTATTACGATGTTCGACGATGCGTTCTGCCAGAGTTTCATATTCGTTAAAAATTCGCGGCAAGTCCTCTTTTCGCAGCGAATAAGGCGCGCTGTCCGGAGCGACTACCGGCTCGACCGAGAGCTGATCAAAACCGAGTTCCGCGATATGAAACACATCGTTTGTGAAATCGAGGTTATAACGGGTAAATGTTCCTCTGAGATAGTAGTCCTTCTTGTCGGGCAAGTTGCTTTTTCTCAAGGAAACGAGTTTTTGAAATTTCGAAACAACGGCATCGTAGGTGCCGCCACCGTCTTTCTTGGTTCGGATTCGATCGTGAACTTCTTTTCTGCCGTCAAGCGACAGGACGGCATTTGACATCTCACGATTGATAAAGTCGATCTTTTCATCATCGAGCAGAACGCCATTCGTGGTAATCGTAAAGCGGAAAGTCTTGTTGTGCTTTTGCTCGAGTGAGCGCGCGTATTCCACCGTCTTTTTGACCACGCCGAAATTGAGCAGCGGTTCCCCGCCGAAAAAGTCCACCTCAAGGTTATGCCGACTGCAGGACTTCTCGATTAAAAAGTCAATTGCAGTTTTTGCTACCTCTTCGGTCATCCAATTACGCTCCCCGCCAAAACACCCCTCGTCCGCAAAACAGTATTCGCACTTCATATTGCAGTCATGCGCAATCAGCAGGCACATCGACTTTACAGGTGCAGAACCGGTTCTGTATGCGGCAAGGCGTTCATCGTCCGGGCAAAAGAGTTCGCCCCGATCACGCAGTTCGCGTAATTCGTTCCAGCAGGTGTCGACATCCTCGCGCGTACCGTGTTGATAGGCTGCTTCGGGCGTGTCTTTTGTCATTTCAAACGAAGTGTAGTTCAATAGCTCATAGGCGAGCTTGTCCAACACATGGACAGCGCCGCTGTTTGTATCAATTGCAATTCGATACCCGTTCAACTCATATTTGTGCAGCATCTTTTCAAGCCATCCTTACACCCAATCCGGGACGTTTGGTTTTTCGACGTAGGGAAAAAAGCTCCGGGATTGAAAAATCTTTTTTCAAACTTTTCCTTTCCGAGACAACAAAAAGGGCCGACCCCGCATAGAGAGGCGGCCCTCATGCAGAAATCGTTATTTTGAAGTTTTCGGAGAAAAACGGCGATTGTTTTTGCTGTTTTCGCATTTTTGATTGGCAACCGTGCAAGAGGTTTTGCAAGCCGACTGGCAGGACGCCTGACACTCACCGCATCCGCCGTTCTTGACACTGGCGGTAAGCCGTGCTCCGGTAATGGTCTTGATATGGCTCATAATAGTAAACCTCCGAAATTTTATCTGCGGAAAACAAAAATAGGGTTTTCCGGTACTTGATTATACCACAACGAGTTTGATCTTTCAAGTTTTTAGGAATAAATTTTTACTTTAGTTAATGGGCCCGGCTTTTCCGATGCTTATTTCCGGCACCGATAAAACCTCCCACAGCGCCTGAGACAAGGCATACAGCGAGTTTGATGAAAAATGTCAAGAACATCACGCCGTTTCCGAAAAACAACCCAAGCACAAAGAGAATGACGAATGCGAAAAAAGCGCAGAGCATTCCGTTTAGGACGCACTTTCTCCGAATAGCCCGAGCACTCATCAGACCACCGGTAAGACCTGTAATGCCGCAGAGGATCCACCCGACCGCTCCGATATAGCAAACCGATGCGCCGGCGCTGAAAATAATCGCCGTCGCAAGACATACAGCGGTTGAAATCAAAATCGAAAATACCGCATAAAGGATGATCTTTTTCATAGGATTTCCGTTACCGGGTTCAGCCGCAGACATAAAAAAACCCTCTCGAATCAAGTTATGAAAAACTATGCCGGGAGGGTGCGTTTTATTCCGTTTTTAGCGCCAACGATTTATCGTTATTCTTTCGATGAATCATCAGCAGATTTGCGCATTGCAGTGATGGTTTGGATTGCCCATTTCATGATCTTCAGCTTATCGCGGTCGGAACCGGTCTCGATGATTACCGAATCCTCACGGACGCTGACAACAGTACCCGAGATGCCGCCAATCGTGACGATCTCATCGCCGACGGAAAGCGCATCACGCATCATCTTCTGCTCTTTGTCACGCTTTTTCTGCGGGCGGATCATCAGAAAATACATCGCGAGAATCAATACGCCGAAAAGTAGAACCGTTGACCAAATACTGCTGCCCCCGAACAGAGAGGCGGCGCCGGAAGCCGTGCTTGCCGTGGATGCAGTCGAGTCAACGACAGTGTTTACGACAGAATTAACAACAGACGTAACAGAAGCGCCTGTCGTTGCCGCAGTCAATACATCTGTAGACGGAGTGGCGGCCTCAAGCAATCTGCCTATCATCGAGAAAAATACGTTCATTTCATACAATCCTTTCAATTTCTGAGAAAAATTCACTTCTCGCGAAAAATTATACAATATTTTTTCTTACAAGGCAAGAGAAATTTTCAAATCACGAATCCTCCGTTCGGGCTGATCACCTGACCGGTGATAAATTCGGATTCTGATAAAAACAAAGCGGTTTTTGCGATTTCGAAAGGCGTTCCGATCTTTTGCAGCGGCGTCTCATCTAATAAGCTTGTGATGTCTCCACCCGAGAGGCTCCGGTTCATCTTGGTATCGATTATGCCCGGTGCAATGCAGTTTACCATGATCCCTGAAGGGCCTACTTCTTTGGCCAAAGCTTTTGTCAATCCGATGACGGCAGCTTTTGAGGCTGAATAATGAACCTCGCAGGAACCGCCTGTGATGCCCCAAATGGATGAGACGTTGATGATCGTACCGGATTTTTGAGAGATCATATACGGTAGCGCTTCACGGCAGCAATAAAAGCAGCCGTCAACATTGACCGCGAACATCCTGCGCCACTGTTCGTCCGTGATGTCGGTGAAGAGAGAGAACTCTGCGATACCAGCGTTGTTGATCAGTACGTCAATTCCGCCGAAGCGTTCCAGTACCGCCGAAAACATCGCCTTAACCTGCGCCGAATCCGAAATGTCGGCTTTCACCGCAAATGCATATTCACCAAATTCTTGTTCGAGTGAATGTGCGATTCCTTCTGATTGATGATAATGCAATGCTACATAATATCCGCTTTCGGCAAAAAGCCGGGCGGTTGCTGCGCCGATTCCTCCGGAAGAGCCGGTGATCAACACTTTTTTCATTGTTGCCGTGTTCTCCCCTTTTCAAACAAAAATAAATCAAAATACGCGCCTAACGGCGCGTATTGCTCGAGATTGATGGTGCCGGTGGCCGGACTCGAACCGGCACGATATCGCTACCGGTGGATTTTGAGTCCACTACGTCTACCAATTCCATCACACCGGCATGTGCCCCGATGCGAAAGCTATTATAACATCTCTTTCCTGTTTTTGCAATACCGAATTTTTTAGAGTTTGCATTACTTGCCAATGGGCAAATGTTGTGTTATAATGGCGCTTATTAAGCATTGCCAACTGGGTAATGCCGAGATTACGGAGGCAGTTTGATATTTTTCAAACGCTTCATGAAAGGAAGGTTGTTAAGGTGAAATTCGCAATCATGGGTCACGGCGTAGTCGGTTCGGGGACGGCACAACTGTTCATGCGCAACCGGGACAAAATTGAAATGGCGGTCGGTGAATCGATGTGCCTGAAATACATTTTGGACATCAAAGATTTCACTGAATTGGAATATAACAACCTTTTTATCAAGGATTTTTCAATCATTGAAAACGACCCGGAGGTCTCGACCGTCGTCGAAACTATCGGCGGCACCGGTGCGGCATTTGAATTTGTCTCTCGATGCCTGAAAGCCGGGAAAAACGTCGTCACTTCAAACAAAGAGATGATCGCAACGCGCGGAACAGAGTTGATGGGTTACGCTAAACAGTCCGGTGCGATGTTGAAATTCGAAGCCAGTGTCGGCGGCGGCGTTCCGCTGCTAAAACCGATCAACCAATGTCTCGCTGCTGACAAGTTTAGCAGCGTTTACGGTATATTAAACGGGACGACCAACTTCATCCTGACCAAGATGGAAACCGACAATATGAGTTTTGAAGACGCTCTTGCTACCGCCAAAAAACTCGGTTACGCCGAGTTGAATCCGTCGGCGGATGTGGATGGGCATGACTGTGCCCGCAAAACCTCAATTTTGAGCGGTCTTTGCTTTAAAAAACACCCCCAACCCGATATTATCCCCACGACCGGTATCCGGCAGATCACCCTCGACGATATCAAGCTGGCGCGTGCTTGCGGCGGCTGCATAAAGTTGATCGGCAGAGCAAAACCGGTCGGCAATGGTGTGAGCGCCTGTGTCCGTCCGATGGTTGTGGACAATTCCAATCAGCTTTCATCCGTTAACGACGTCTTTAACGGTATTATCGTTGACGGAGATGCTACCGGCGACGTGATGTTTTACGGCAAAGGTGCGGGTAAATTCCCGACCGCAAGTGCTGTGATCTCCGACGTCATCGACTGCACGCGTGAAAAGCAGAGTCAGCGTAATATGTTCTGGGAAGATACGACTTCCTTTATTCCGGATGACAGCAAATACGAATTTTTACTCAGAGTAAACGAAACCGACACAAAAAAACTCGCTTTGCTCGGGAACTTAAGACGTTTGTCTGCCGGAAATGCGGTCGGCTATATCGCCGGTCTCTTCACAGATTCCGAATTAGAAGGAAAGTTAAAAGAGCTTTCAATCACCGCGACCGTATTTCCAATTTTAAAATAAAAAGTACATACCTATCTTTGAAAGGAAGGTCAGATTATGAAAATAGGTGTTATCGTCGATTCCTTCAGGGTCGGTTTTGAAGAGGGTGTAAAAAGAGCCGCAGCCGTCGGTGCAGACGGCATTCAAGCCTATGCTACTATCGGCGCGTTCAGCCCGACAACTCTCAATACCAAACAGCAGCGTGAGGCGCTTGACTATGTTCGCTCCAACGGATTGGTCTTCTCGGCGCTGTGCGGTGACTTCGGCGGCCACGGTTTTATGAATGAGGAAGAAAATCCCGACCGTATCGAGCGTTCCAAACGCATCATCGATATGGCACTCGAACTTGACTGTAAAGTCGTGACCACGCACATTGGCTTGATTCCCGCAGACCGTAATAATCCCCGTTACGACATCATGCAGCGCGCTTGCTATAAACTTGGCGAATACGCCGAAAAGTGCGGTGCTTACTTTGCCGTCGAGACCGGTCCCGAACCCGCAGCGACGCTTGCACGTTTTATCAAAGAGCTCGGCGTTAAGGGTGTTGCGGTCAACCTCGACCCCGCGAATCTGGCGATGGTGCTCGGTGAAAACAGCGTCGAAGCCGCAAAAATCCTCGGCCCGTTAGCCGTTCACACCCATGCAAAAGACGGCATCATGCTGAAAAAAGAAGATCCCGAGGTCATTTACGGGTTAGTCAAGCACGAGGAGATGGGTGAGCGCCCCGAATATTTCCGTGAAGTCGTACTCGGCACCGGCGATGTGCATTTCGAGAAGTACCTGCCCGCATTAAAGGCGTCCGGCTATAACGGATTTTTGACGGTCGAACGCGAAGCCGGTGCTTCACCGGAAAAGGACATTAAGGTCGCAGTGGACTTTTTGAAAAAGCAGATTGCAGATTTGAAACTATAATTCAATACGAATAATGTTCCACATGGAACATTTTAACAGTTGGACTTATAAAAGCAGGAGCGGTTTTTAGACCGCCCCTGTTTTTTATATGCATTATTCAATGTAATCGGCGCAGACGCGGTCGGTGAGAGCCGCTCTGACAATGGTGCCGACGCGGACGTGTTCGGGATGGACGATATAATTTTTAAGCGCGTCTTCGTCGGTGAACAAGCTGTTCAACACTACGGCACGGTTACCTGATGGCAGCGTTGAAATCATCACTTTCAACGAAATGACCCCTTCGATTTTAGAAGTCAGCGCTTCCAGTTCGGTTTTGATTTTTTGTGCGTTTTTAATGTTTTCTTCCTCGGTGAATTCCTCTTTGAAATTCCACATGACGATGTGTCTGACCATGATATCCTCCTGATAGAAATAATTAATAAGATGCGCCAATCGTAATATAGTGGCGGATGGCCTCGTATTTTCCATCGCCGATGCCCTGCACTTCTTTAATCTCATCCTTAGAAAAGAACCCACCGCTTTCATCGCGGTACGCGATGATCCGCTCCGCCAGCAGTTCGCCGATGCCGGGCAGCAGCATCAGTTCATCTTTCGAAGCGTTATTAATGTTAATTTTTCCGTTCGGAAGGTCGATTGCGGGCGTCCATTGCGAGGCGTAGATCGCAGCTCCGATATGCGGGGCGGCGGTTTTTATCTTGTAAACCGAAAGCCCAATCAAGCCTGCGGACAATACCGCAAGCACGATACAGACAGCTTTGATGGTTTTCGACAAAAATGTCACCTCCGGCACCGATGTAATTTTAACGCACATTACATAAAAACGCAACTCAAAGCATAACAATTGGCACATACGAGTGTAAAGGAGAGACAATATATGCAGATGAAAATGAATAAGAAAAGCATCGGCTCCTCTGTAACGCTGCTCTCGGCAAAACCCGAGGTGCGAGTGGATTCGCAGGCGGTGATCCCCGATTATCTCCCCGAGGTTCAACGTGTTCTGCGGTCCGAAGCGGAGGTATTCGTCACAGGGAGACAGATCGCGGAACAAAAAATCATCATAGAAGGAAATATCCGGTTTTGCACACTCTATCGGTCGCCCGACGGAGAATTGTGCAGCGCCAACCAGACAACGGCCTGGCGGCAGACGGTGGACGCTGCGGTACCGCCTGACTGTGCGGTCTTTGTGACCCCTCGCCTCCAAAGATGCTCCGCGCAGCCGATTTCGTCTCGCAAAATCGATCTGTTCGGATCGTTTTTGCTGGACACCGATGTCAAGGGAGCAAAACGCGAAGAACTGCTGGATAGCATTGAAGGCGCCGAGATTGAATTAAAAAGGCAGAATGTGACGATCAAACGGTTTTTGTCTTCCTTCAACCGCCAATTCACATTCAGTGAGGATTTAGAACTTGAAAACTCCCGGCCTTCGGTGATGAAGCTGCTGAGTTCGCGCCTTACCATTTCCGACAGCGGTTTCAAGGCGGTATCGGGGCGTGTCGCCGTCAGCGGAAACGCAACACTCGAAGCACTGTATCTCGGTGACGTCAGTTCTTCAACACCTCATACGATCAAATTCACGATTCCGTTCAGCCAGATTATCGAATTGGATTCGGCTGAAAACAGCGAGATCGAAATGGCGGCTTCGGTCGTATCATATGCGCTGAATGTGGTCACGCAGCCGGACGGCGACAACCGCCGCATGACTCTCGACTTAATTCTCTGCATTACCGCAGTCAACAATCTCATTGAGACAGTTGATTTGCTCTTTGACGGTTACAGTCGTGAATTCGCATCAGAAGCGCAGTACGGAGACTTTACCGCAGTTACGAGCTGTGAACGTTTCGAGGTACCCTGCACTGCTTCCGGCGGTGTCGACTTCAGCGGACAGACGATTGAAAAAGTGCTTGATACCAGGTGTTCAATCAATTCGGTTTCACTTTCGACGGAAAAAGAAGAGATTACCGTCTTTGGGTCGGTGACTGCGGTGATTATGACTTCAAACGAAGACGGAAAGTTGTCTTTTATCGAAAAAGTGCTTGAATTCGGACAGAATGTCAACGCCTCTGCCGAATGCGGCGATTTTTCGGTGAAAGCGTCGGTCAGCGGAAGCAAGTCCGTTCAGACCGGTTCGGGCATGGAAATTCGTACAGATGTCACCGCAACAGTGACGAAATGTGAGAGTGTCGTCTATAAACTGATGACCGATTTGAAAGTCAACGAAACGGTCAAAAAGTCGCCTCCGCTGAGTCCACTGGTAATTTGTTTCGCAGGCGAAGGCGAAGAGCTTTGGGAAATTGCAAAGACCTACAATACTTCGACAGACATAATCAAGACGCAAAACGGAATTACAGCGGATCGGCTGACCCACGATGACGTCTTGTTGATCCCCACCGTTTGAGAGGAGCGTGACAATATGGGAAGCAGCATTTACACAGACATGGCAAAACGGACCGGAGGGGATATCTATATCGGCGTTGTCGGTCCGGTCAGAACAGGAAAATCCACGTTTATCAAGCGCTTTATGGAGACCCTCGTCATTCCGAACATTGCCGATACCGCGCGTAAAGAACGCTCCACCGATGAGCTTCCGCAGGCATCCGCCGGACGCACCATCATGACCACTGAGCCGAAGTTTATCCCCGAAGAAGCCATCAAAGTCCGCATCGACGACGACGGCGAATTTAAAGTGCGAATGATCGACTGCGTCGGTTACATCGTCCCTAGCTCGATCGGCTATATTGAAAACGAAGCGCCCAGAATGGTTATGACTCCGTGGTTTGAACAAGAAGTTCCCTTTAACATGGCGGCGGAAGTCGGCACCAAAAAGGTCATAACAGAACACTCAACCATTGGTTTGGTCGTCACTACCGACGGCAGTATCAGCGACATTCCGCGCGCTGAATATGCCGAGGCCGAACAGCGAGTAATCAACGAATTGCGAGAGATCAACAAGCCGTTCGCCATCGTCCTGAACAGCACCGATCCGACTTCCGAACGAGCGATTGCGGTCAAGGCCGAGATCGAACAGCAATACGGAATCGGTGTCATTAGTGTCAACTGCCTTAAAATGGATGAAGAAGAAATTCTCGAAATTTTACGGAGTGTGCTCTATGAATTCCCGCTGCGCGAAATCTGGGTTGACGTTCCGAATTGGTTAATGAAACTGCCTGCGGATTACTGGTTGAAAACAGAGCTTCTCTCCAAAATGAAGGAGACCGCAAAGTCGGTAACCAAAATCAAAGAACTGGATGCATTCCCGGTCGCTGTAGCCGCCAACGAACATATTAGAAAAGCGGATATTGTCGGGCGCGATTACGGAAACGGCAGCGCGAAAATAGAGATCGGACTGCAGCAGACGTTGTTTTTCCGTGTGATGAGTGAGATCACAGGCCAGCAGATCGATGACGAGGGCTCGCTGTTTGAGTTCATCAAAGCTGCTTCCGAGGTCAAGGGTATTTATGATAAATACCGCAGTGCCATCGAGGAAGTCAACGCGACCGGTTACGGGATCGTCATGCCCTCGATGGAGGAACTCTCACTTGAGCCACCGGAGATTATGAAACAGAGCGGAAGATACGGCGTCCGGTTGAAAGCCGGCGCACCTTCGATCCATATGATCCGCGCTGACATCAGCACTGAGATTCGCCCTGTCGTCGGATCCGAAAAGCAGTCTGAAGAACTCGTGATGTATCTTCTCAAAGATTATGAGGAATCGCCTGAAAAAATTTGGCAGTCCAACATCTTCGGCAAGTCGCTCCATGAACTTGTCAACGAAGGGCTGCATTCAAAACTCACCCATATGCCTCCTCAAGCCAGAGTCAAATTGCAGGATACCGTACAAAAGATCATCAATGACGGCTGCAACGGACTCATCTGTATCATCTTTTAGATAGGGTATTTTTCGTGTATAGTTCGCCCGCGTATTGCGGGCGTTTTTTTTTTATGTTATAATCGTCGGGAAAATCTATTTCGGAGCGTTTTTATGTATGACTATCGGCTGATACGCGCAGATCGAAAAACCATGTCTTTAAAAATCGGAAAAGACAATGTCCCGATTGTCAAAGCGCCATTTATGATGCCGGATTCGAAAATAAATACTTTTGTGGAAAAAAATGCCCAATGGATTGAAAAACAGCTCGAAAAGCAAACTTTACATAATCGTTTTGAAAAGGTTATCTCAGAAAATGAAACCGCACTGAGACAAAGAGCAATTGAAACACTACCTATAAAGGTAAATGACTTTTCACGTATCATGAACCTTTTCCCCTCTGCTGTCAAGATCACTTCGGCCAAATCTCGATTCGGAAGCTGTAACGGTAATAACTCACTTTGTTTTTCATGGCGGCTGATGGCATATCCCGATGAGGCGATAAATTATGTCGTAGTTCATGAGCTTGCGCATATCAAATACAAAGACCATTCAAAACGGTTCTATGCACTGATCGAGAGATACATGCCCGACTATAAGATAAAAAGAGCGCTGCTTAAAAACCCGTTATTGGGAGGAAAAAAAGATGACCAGATTTGAGGATTTTGACTGGAGCAAACTCCGTAAAAATTACGAACTCTGGTACCAAAATAAACTCGGAAGGCCGATCGTACCGATTGAAATTAAGAAAGAGGCCTCAGACCGTGATGAATCACCCTATCCGATGTTAAATTTTATCTCGGCAGCGGACTTTTCGGTGACGCCGAAGCAGCTGATCGATCGGCTCGATTATGAACTTTCGAAAACAGAGTATATGGGGGAAGGTTTTCCTCATATCGGGACCCAGGCGTTTGGTGCGGGCGTCACGGCAGCGTTTTTGGGCTGTGAACTCCATGCCCGAAAAGAAACTACCTGGTTTGCTCCGGCGATGGAACTCCCGATTCAAGAGCTGC
>DAOPZJ010000057.1 GCA_035353335.1 Oscillospiraceae bacterium
TCGCTTTGCACAAGTTGTAACAGGTTGATTTCACACAAGCGACGGCGTCTGCTCCTGCTATGTAGAAATCGCATATTTCATTTTTACTGATAAAGTCCGCAAATTCCTCGCTGGTCAATGCGTTACCTTTGTATTTTGTAAAAATATTTTCAGAGACCATTTTCAGGTCCGAAACGAATTCGGACCCAATGGTATTGGGCTTAAAAGTCCTCGTGCCGTCTGATAAATTTTCATGTCTGATATAAACAACATGAATTTCCTGATTGACTGCCCAATCGATCGCTTGATTGATATTGCCGATCACATCTTTATAATTCTTTGTGATGTCATTTTGAATATCGATGATGACTAAGGCTTTTCTCTGCATGGTGTTTCCTCCTGATCGACTCTACAAGCACTTCCATTTTTGTAAAGAAGGCTGCTTCCGACAGCTTTTCAATCCTGCCGGAAGCAACGCGACATTACATTTCGGTTCGTAAAAAACCGTTACCTTTTATTCAGCCATTCCAGCAAAGGTGCGAGGTTTTTTTCATTTACGCCGTCAAAACCGTTTTCGATGACAGAGATGGATTCTTCGGTTTTCTCGTCTTTGTCTTTACGGTTTTTCAGCATCTTTATAAACATGGTCATCAGGATTTTGTCCATGCCTTTTAACTCTTTCAGCGGAAAGCATCCGCCGCGCAGATAAAAAAACGGTATGTTTTCGATTTTATTCCTTGCGATAACCGTTTCGGTGTCGGGCTCGGCTGCGTATTGAAAGCCGGGGTCAGCATCGGCGACCGTGTGACCGTCGTCGGCGCGGGATCGATCGGTTTAAATATTTGCGCCGCCGCAAAGGCCGCTGGGGCACGGCATGTCGTCGTTGCGGCGAAGACCCGCAAAAGGTTGGAATACGCCGCCTCCGTAGGAGCGGACGCGGTTATCGCCACTGAAGAATGTGATCTGGCGCAGGGAGCGGCTGCTTATCATCCCGGCGGCAGCGATATCGCGATAGACGCCACAGGCAGCGAGAATTGTATACAGGCCTGCCTCAAGCTTGTCCGCCCCGGCGGAACCGTGGTGCTGGCCGGTTACGGCGGATACCGAAATATGCAGATTGTCATGGATGAGGTCCATATCAAAAACCTGCGCGTCATCGGTGCGGGAAACAACTGGAACGTGATTGAAAAAAGCCTGTCTCTGCTTGAGTCGGGCAGAATAAAAACAGAGCAGCTTGCCACCTATCTGACAAACCTTGATGACTGGCAAGCGGCTTTGGACAAAACCGAAAAGCGGCCGGAATGTTTTGTCAAATCCGTATTTGTCTTTTGAAGCGGATGGAGCTTTTTATGAATGAGTGGATACTCGGCTGCGACATCGGCAGCTCATCGGTCAAAGTCATCAAGGTTTTGAAAAACGGGGAATATGAGGTTTCAAAAGCGGCGTGCCGGAATCCGGAAGCGGCCGGAAGCTATTGGGACAGCCTTGTGTCGGCAGTCCATGAGTGCGTAAACGACCAAGGCGGCCGTGTCAAAGCCATCGCTCTGACCGGCCAGGTGGGCAGTTATCTGTTTTTTGATAAAAACCACCCATCCGCCGCCTGCCCGGTTTGTTCCTGGCAGAAAGCCGACGCGAAGCCTGCGTTGGACGAACTTTTATCTCGTTTCGACCGGGATTTTTTTCAAAGGGAAATCTCTATGCCCCACCCCCCGCTTGAATCCTATCCGCTGCCTTTTTTACTGAGCCGCAAAAAGCGGGAGTTTTCTTTGAATGAGGAGACCATGCTGTTGTCGCTGAAAGATTATATTTTCTTTCGGATGACCGGCGAATTCATCTCGGACCCCTGCACATGGAGAGGGCTCTGCGACAAATCGGGATATTACAGCCGTACATTGCTTGACTTTGCGGATTTTCCCGAAAGGCGGCTGCCTCTGCTTGCCGGGTCTGAGGAAAGTGTCTGCTGTCTCGCTTCTGAGGCCGCCGGCGAACTCCGGCTGACGCCCGGCATTCCGATTTATACCGGCTGCAACGATTTTTATGCCGGACTGCTTGGCAGCGGCGGTGGAGATGAAAACTGCTATTATGATGTTACGGGTACTTCCGAACATTTCGGTTTTCTGACAGACCGTTTCGAGGATGCGCCCCTGCTGATTACAAGCCCTTTTTTTGACAAGTTTGTCTGTTACGGCGTAACGGCTTCAAGCGGCAGTTCGCTTGAATGGGCGCGAAAGCAGTTTGCGCAGACCGCCGCGGAAGCCGCGCAGGATGCCCCTGTCTTTCTGCCCTATCTAAACGGCGAACGCACGCCGCTTTATAACGGCGGCGCGAGCGGCGTCTTCTGGGGGTTGAGAGCGCATCATACCTCTGCCGATCTGACCAGAGCGGTCATGGAAGGTGTCGTTTTCAGCCTTGCGCACATCAAAAGCCTGCTGCCAAAGCGAATAACGACGCCGAAATACATTCGGGTGTCGGGCGGAGCGGCGGCGATAGACAGCATGAATCACCTGAAAGCCGATATATTGGGGCTGCCGATTCTGGTGTGCGGCCCGGAAAGCACCGCGCTGGGGGCCGCGATGATTGCCGCGTTAGGCGAAAGCTGGTTTCCTGATTACCGGTCCGCCGCGGCTTGCTGGGTATCGGCCAAAACGATCGAACCCATGCCCTTGAATATCGATTATGAACGCAGGTTTCGCGACTACCTGCGGATTTTCGAGGCAATGGGGCTTTATCTTTCTGACAGCGGAAAGGATAGAAGGTAATTATTTATGGCGATGTGCGTTATTTTCGGAGCCGGAAAGATCGCCCGCGGTTTTATCGGGCATCTTCTGTTTTTAGGCGGACACGAATTTATCTTCATTGAGAAAAACCGCCCTCTTTGCGATTTGATCAACCAAAAAGGACGGTATACCGTAAACATCCTGGGGGCGCCGGAGAAAAACTGTGTGGTAAAAGGCGGGCGCGCCGTTTGTTTTGAAGACACCGATGAGGTGTTGGACGCGCTGTCAAAAGCCGATTTGATTTTCACCGCGATGGGAGGAAAAAACCTTGATTCCTTCTGCGGCATATTCTCAAAATATCTGAACGGCTGTAAAGCGGATCGGGGAAAAAACCCGAACATCATCACCTGTGAAAACTGGAAAGAGCCGGCTCGTTTTATCAAAGACAGGACGGCGGAACTGTTGGGCGCTTGTGCCGACAAGTTGAAAAACATCGGATTTGCCGAATCCGTTGTCATGCGATCCGCCATCGAGCCGAGCCCGGAACAGCTTGAGATCGATCCGCTGTGCGTCAACGTGCAGGATTTCTGGGATCTGCCGGTAGATGAAAAGGCATTAAAAGGCCGTCTGCCCGCGATTCCCTGTCTGCGTCCCGTAGAGAATTTCAACGGATTTCTGGAAAAGAAATTTTACACTTACAACGCTGCCAACGGCACCGTGTCTTATCTCGGCGCTCTGATGGGGTACCGGTATATTCACGAAGCAGCGCGCGATGATTTCATTTTAAGAATACTGTCCGGCGTATACAGTGAGACCGGATCGGCGCTCAGTAAAAAGTACTCGATCTCCGGGGAAGAGATGAAAGCCTTCGCGCAGTCCTCGCTGAACAAACTGCAAGATCAAAACATCACGGACTACATCGAGCGCAACGCCCGCGACCCCATGCGCAAACTGGGTCCCGACGACAGGCTTGTCGGCTCGGCCCGACTCTGCCTGCAGCACGGCGTCACTCCATGTCATCTGGCCGTGTCTGTTGCCGCCGCAATCCACTATACGTCCGAAGGCGACCGTTCTGCGCAAGAGCTTGCCGAACTGAGACAAAGCCGGGGGACGGGCGGGGTTCTTCGGGAGGTGTGCGGATTGGAGCCGGGCACCCCCTTGTATGAGCTGGTGCTGGAAAAAGAACAGATGCTGCGTGAACTCGGATTGATCCAAAGGGGTTGAAAAGGATGGATAAAAACCTGATTCGAAATATGCCGGACGGTTTTTTGTCTGTGCGGTATCTCGGACAAGCGGGATTTTTACTGCAGTCCGGCGGGGTAAGCGTCGTGATTGACCCCTATCTTTCGGATTCTGTGGACCGGAGCATCCCGAACGCGGGATGGAAAAGAAAATATCCGGCCCCCATAAAACCCGAAGATCTGAGAGATGCCGATATCGTGCTGCTCACCCATTCGCATTTGGATCACACAGACCCCGATACCGCAGAGCCTCTCTATCAAGCGGGCAGTTCGCTTTTTATCGCTCCGCATGAAGTGGTCGGGGCGTTGAAAAGCCGGGGCTTCTCCGACAGCAGAGTCGTCGCTTTGGACGATCTGCAGTCAATGAACCTAAAAAGCACAACCGTAACCGCCATCGCCGCCGCTCATGAAGAGCTTCATTTCGACTTACAGGGGCATATCTGCGAATTGAGTTATCATATCACTTTCCCGGGCGGCATTTCGGTTTTTGCGGGCGGGGATATGTCTTTTTATCCCGGATTGCCGGAGAAAATACCGCGCTCTCAACTTGCGTTTCTGCCAATCAACGGCAGGAGCTTTCAACGCGCGCAAGCGGGCATCATCGGTAATCTCACTTTTGATGAGGCGGCAGACTTATCGGCGTTGCTTGAAGTCAATATGGTGATTCCCTCTCATTTTGATTTATATGACATCAACGGCTGCAATCCGGCCTGGTTTGCCGATTATATGGAAACGCACCATCCCGGCAGAGCGTATCACATCATGCAGCCGGGAGAACAATTCATCTTTGCGCCGGATTCAGAATAGGGGGAAACATATGCAGAGCACGGTGATTATCGGCAGCGGACAGACAGGGCGCGGATTCATCGGCAGGCTGCTTTTTTTAAGCGGCCTCCCTTTTACGCTGCTTGACACCGACCGGGAATTGGTGAGCGGTTTACAGCAAAAAGGCCGATACTCCGTAATCTTTTTCTCAACCGGTCAAACGGTGCATGTATCAGGTTATCAGGCCTTTCAAACGGATTGTGAACAAGCCGTGAAAATACTCGAAAAAGCCGAGAATATTTTTATCTCCGTCGGAGCTGAAAATTTGGAAGCGGCCGCCCGGTATTTGGCGCAATCCCATGCCGCGCCGAAAAACATCATCCTTTGCGAAAACGCAGCGGATCCCGCCGGGAAGCTGCGCAAAGCGCTTGAATCCTTTGGCGCAGACAGCCGCGCAAATCTTGTTGAAGCAGCAATATTTTGTACCACCGTCAATGCCGGGCCCGGCTCTTTGGATATCCTGTCGGAGGACTACAGCCGCTTGCCCTACGATTCAACCTGTGCGCAGGGAGCCCTGTTCGATTCGGCTTTTTTCGAACCTTCAGCGGATTTTTCGGTGCTTCTGAAGCGAAAGATCTATACTTACAACGCAGCCAGCGCGATTATCGCCTATAACGGCTGGGCACTGGGATATTCGTCTTTCGCAGAGGCGGCAGGCGACCCGGCGGTGCTCGGCATGCTGCGAGATTTCTATGCCGGTATCAACCGGGCCATTACGGCCGAATACGGCATTGAACCGAAAGAGCAGCAGGAATTTGCTGATATGTCGCTGAAGAAATTCACCAATCCCCTGATTGCCGACAGCATTGAGCGCAACGCCAGACAACCCCGGCGAAAACTGGGGCCCGACGAAAGGATTGCGTTTCCGCTGAAGCTTCTGACGAAATACGGTTTTGACAGTAAAGTGCTCTGCCGTACAGCCGCGCTGGCCGTGCTTTACGGCGAACGCTGCGAACCCGAATGGGTGACGCAGTTCGGCAGGGGTAACGCCGGTCAAACATTTTCAGCCCTCAGTAAAATCTGCGATCAATCGGTAGCGGAAAGTGTTGACGCCGAATATGCAATATGCGGCAGCAAAATCAATATTTTATAAATAACAGTTTGAATATCTTCAGGGAGATGAATGATTATGCCGACCGAAAAACCAAGGTATACATTGATTTTAGACGAAAAAATGCTCAAGGAAATCGATGACTTTCGTTTTGAAAACCGTTATCGCAGCCGTTCAGCCGCCACTCACGAATTAATTCGTATCGGGATCACGGCCTTAAAAAATCAAGGAAAAAACCCGGAAAAGAAATAAAATCGGTTTGTTTGAGGGCGTTTTATCGCCCTATTGGTTTATGATTTTTTAACAGCTCCCGCCTTTCATGATTTCATTAATTTTCCGTTATATATTGACATAATGCGTATCATATGAGATAATATGGCAAAACATGGTGCTTAGAAAAATCAGTTTTTATCCAAAATTAAAAAACAAACGGCCCTAACAATACATAAAGATTCAATCGGATCGCCGGGAGTTTTAAAGAATTTCATAAATGCATTATATTAATCTATGAGGCTGATTCAACTGAAATCGATATTTTGAAATCGATGGTATTACCCCGGTGGAAGTAAAATGATTTGCTGAGGTTGAGGAAAAAAATGAGGGCTCAAAACGTGTCTTTAAAGAAATTAAGTATCTTTATCGTTCTTGTTTTATTGGTACAGTTTTTTTCAATTGAAATTTTCGGGGTGAACGACACCGCCGCTCCTACCCTTGTTTCTGGTGATTATTCCTATGTCTTGTCAAATAATAACGAAATCGAAATTACCAACTATTCCGGCAATAACCCCCAAGTCAACGTTCCTCAGACAATCGACGGGTACAAGGTCATAACAATCGGCAATAGCGCTTTCGCAAATAAATATTTTATCCAAAGCATCAGCCTTCCGTCCACGATCACCGAAATCGGTGATTCGGCTTTTTTCAGATGCACGGGGCTTTCTTCGGTAACGCTGACGGACGGGCTGATTAAAATCGGATCAAGCGCATTTTCCGGCTGCAAAGAATTGAAAACTTTATCGCTGCCGGACAGCGTAAAATCTATCGGCAGTTATGCGTTTGAATATTGCATAAGTCTGGAATCCATCAATTTCCCCGCATCGTGGGCTGCCGTGACAAGCGAAACCGATAATTACGGCAATATTTTCAGTTATTGCAAATCGTTAAAAACGATAAAAATACCGGAAGGCGTCAAAAAAATCCCGGATTATGCTTTTAGCGGCGCTTTGTTTTTTGAGGACATTCCTTTACCGTCTTCATTGACCGAGATCGGACATCATTCTTTTTATGAATGTACAAAGCTGACCTCGGTCACTTTCCCCGACAAATTGACAATGATCAATGATTACGCGTTCACCTACTGTTTCGGATTAACCTCGGTCAAATTTCCCGGGAATTTAAAAACCATCGGAAAAAGCGCTTTCAGCAATTGCATAGGCCTGACATCGTTGCAAATTCCCGACGGCATAACAACCATTGAGAATTTAACGTTTTATGAATGCAAAGGGCTGATCTCGGTCATTCTTCCCGATACCGTCAAAACAATTTCCACCAGTGCTTTTTCATATTGCACGGAACTTGTTTCGATAAAAATGCCCGCATCATTGACTGTTATCGACAATTCGGCATTTTGCGGGTGCGAAAGCCTGACGAGCATCATTATCCCGAAAAGCGTTTCGTCGATTGTTTACGCGGCATTTTCGGGTTGTAAAAATCTGAATTCGGTTACAATTTCGAACAACTTGATTTCGATTGAGGATTATGTATTTGATAATTGCGAAAAGCTCACAATCTACGGATATTCCGGTTCAAACGCACAAAATTACGCGAAAAATAAAGATATTCCGTTTGTAATACTTGAAAACAGCGGAGAAACTGCTTCTGTTTCGACGGATTCACAGGCTGTTTCTTCGGAAACCGGCCAAAGCAAAACACCGAGCCTGACCGCCGCATCGTCAGACCCTTTGACACAACCGGCCGCAGTCTCCTCAGCTTCGGTAATCCCAACCGCTTCGACGATTGATTTTTTCATTCGAAAAAGCGTTGATAAAGAAACGATTGACGTGATTTATATTGCCGCCGCTTTGATTGTCATTGCGTTTTTCATCATTTTTTTCAAATTAAAGCGCAGGCGTTAAGCAGCCGAAAAATGTTTTGTGCGGCAAAAACGCCATGCTGCTTTTTTCGACTTATTTCGACTTTTATTAAACATATCCATATTTTTTTATAATTCGCCCTGCGATTTGTAATATTTGTATTGCATTATAGCCAACAGAGTGATATAATCCTATTATCGTCTGGTAACAAGCCCCAAAAAACTGAATAGGGCTTATTAATTATTATCTGGAGAAGTTATAAAAATGATTGAAGCGATCAAACCCGGCAATAACAGACAGGAAGAGACAGAAATCGACCTTTTAGTGATTTTGAAATTGCTCAAAAAGAGAATATGGATTATTATCGTTGCCGTAATTTTATGTTCCGGAATTGCTCTCGGTTATACCCGCCTATTCGTGAAACCGTCTTATCAGGCAGGCGTCATGATCTATGTCAACAACAGTTCCATCTCGGTTGGCGGAGCGTCATTCAGTATCTCCGATGCGCAGATTTCAGCCGCATATAAACTCGTCGATACTTACCTCGTCATTCTGAAAGCCCGTTCCACACTTGAAAAAGTCATCCAGCTCGCCAATACCGATTATACTTATGAGCAATTGCTTAAAATGGTCGAAGGGGAAGCGGTTGACTCAACCGAAATTTTCAGAGTCCGCATTACCTCCCATTCCCCCGTCGAAGCGGCGTTGCTTGCAAACACAGTCGCGCAAGTATTGCCTCAGCGAATATCCGAAATCGTCGTCGGCAGTTCGGTGAAGATTGTCGATAACGCGGTCATACCGACGGAGCGTATCTCTCCCAGCTACACCAAAAACACCGCGATCGGATTTTTAATCGGCCTTGTTCTCAGCACGGCATACATCATCATCAATAACCTGCTGGACACCCGGATCACTTCAAAAGATTATCTTACCCAGTCCTATAACATTCCGGTTATCGGAATTATTCCAGATATTCACGAGCATTCTGACGACGAATACAGCTATTACTACCGTTCCCGGAAAGCATCTCCGAAAACAAAAGCAAATTAGAAAATGTGAGGTAAAATGCGTTGGACTCCAACATATTGCAAAATGAAAAGACCGCAGATGACAAGCCGATTGTTTCATCAAAACATTCCATCGGAAAGAACCTGAGTTTCCCGGCTTCCGAGGCTTATAAATCGTTGAGAACGAATCTGACTTATTCCTTTACGGATTATGAGGGCTGCCGGATTATCGGCGTCACCAGTACAGACAGATTTGAAGGTAAGACCACGACATCCATAAACCTCGCCTATACCCTTATGGAATCGGGCAAAAAAGTCCTCCTGATTGAGTGCGATCTACGCCTGCCCACTTTTTCCGGGGCTCTGAAAATCCCTGCGGTACCGGGGCTTTCGAACATCTTGATTAATCCGAGCAAAAACCGGCTTAATTCTCTGGTCTGTTACAACAACACCAATTTATTCTTTTTGCCTGCCGGAGATATTCCGCCGAACCCTTCCGAGCTGCTTGCCAGCAAAGCGATGAGCGAACTGATCAATTATTACGCTTCGGTCTTTGAATACATCATCCTCGATCTGCCCCCCACGCTTGCGGTAACCGATGCGACAATCGTATCGAAATACACCAACGGAATCATCTACGTCGTCAGGCACAATATCACCGATCGGCTTCGGCTGCGGGATTCCATGTATCAACTGTCACTGATCGGAGCGCGCATTCTCGGTTTTGTTTATAACGATTCCCCAAGATCGGAAACGAAGCAGAATAAACGGTATATCGAAAATTATTACAAAAAGAAAACAGCAGATTAACACAAAATCCCGGAGCAATGCATTCACGAAGAGCACGCAAAACGAAAGGAAGGTCACTATGTTGAAAAAAGTCGTCTCCATTTTAGCTGTCATCCTCCTCATTCCCTGCCTGGCTTTTGCCGCAGCCGCAAGCACTTTCACGCAAAGCGTCCAGGCCAAAGACGCGCCGAAACTTGTCTCCAATAAAAGCGGCTCAAGCACCGTATACGGGGAACTCCTCGACAAGGACGGGAAACCGACGAGCCAAATCACCGACGGCGGAAAGATCGTCATCACTCCTTTGTCGCAGGCAGACAGTTCTGATCCCGACATCAAGAACTCCTTGAAATCCGCCTACAATAAAATCAAAGATGCCGTGTCTCTTTCCTCTCTGATCAACGGCCTTGCCGACGCGATCAATAAACTGGACCCGGACTTTTCGGTAAAAGACCTTGTCGGCCGCGATCTTTTTAACATCACCGCAAAAGACAGTCAGATTACCGAAAACAATAAACTGCGCGTCACGTTTGATCTGGGAATTTCCGCCTCCGACCCGGTCATTATCGCAATGTGCAACGGGGATTCGTGGCATACGCTTGACCCCAAAAACGTCGTTAACAACGGAAACGGCACTGTAACAGTCACTTTTTCCGAGGCAGGCACCGTTCTTGTCATTGTTGAAGGTACTCCGGCAGCCATCGTGCCCGGTATGTCAAATGGGACCGATTTGAGTCTTACCGCATCTGTAATAGGCGGCTGCATGATAGCACTTGTCGTCTGCATCGTCTATTTCGACAGGAAAAGAAGAAATCAAAAAGCATAAAAAATGAAACATTTTCATGCCGGGTTCAAAAGCATAGGAATTGTCCTTTTCATATGCGTTATCTGCATCCTTGCGGCGGTCGGAATCAACTATATCGCCGCATGGGAGCGGAAGAGCACTGCCGTTACTTTAAATTCGAGCGGTTATCATATCTTTCCAGCCCCGTCCGAAATTCAAAGCGGCGGTCAGACCTATGTTGAAAACAAGGATTTGATCACGGTGCTTCTGCTCGGCATCGATACCCCGGGCAAGGCGGTTTCATCCGATTCCTACAACAACGACCAGCAAGCCGACTTTCTGGCGCTCCTCGTCATCGATCCCGAAACCAATGAATGCACGCTGCTGCACATCAACCGGGATACGATGACCGACGTCTCCGTTCTCGGCGTTACCGGACAAGCTGCCGGCACCGTATTCGGACAGATCGCGCTTGCGCACACCTACGGAAGCGGTCTGAAAGACAGCTGCGAAAACGTGACCGATACGGTGTCAAGGCTTCTCTGCGGCATCACCGTTGATTATTACATATCAATCAACATGGATGCCGTCGCCGTTCTCAACGATCAAATCGGCGGCGTCACCGTGACAATCGAAGACGACTTTTCGCAGACGGACCCCACATTGGTGAAAGGGGAAACCGTCACCCTGACCGGCGAACACGCGCTCAATTTCGTCCGCGCCCGGCAGGGCATGGACGATCCCACCAACCTCTCGAGAATGGCGAGACAGAGGCAGTTTATCAGCGCATTTTTCAGTCAGTTTCAAAGCAAGATGAGCTCCGAGAATTCTTCTCAGGAGAATTTTATCTTGAGCTTATACCATTCCTTATCCGACTATCTCGTCACGAATTGCCCGGTTCAGACCTTGTCAAGCCTCTCCGACCGTTTGACGAAAATCGAAGAAATCAAAACGCAGGACTTAACTGGTACAGTCGAAAAGGGTGAATTCGTTGAGTTCTATCCGGACAAGGACAAGCTGTTCGAATTGACAATGAACACGTTTTTTGAATTGGCGGCATCGTGATTTGGGAGATAAAACGTCGGTATGAGTAAGAACCTGTTGATCCTCGGCGCTGGTCAATACGGCATGGTTGCAAAAGAGATAGCCGAGTCGATGGATTGCTTTGATAAGATAGATTTTTTAGATGACAACAATGAGATGGCCATCGGAAAACTGAGCGACTATAAACGCTTGGCGGTAGATTATCAATATGCGTTTGTGGCAATTGGGAATTCAAAAATTAGGATGGAATTGATTGAGCAACTTGGTCCCTTGTATGAAATTCCTATTCTGATACACCCAAAAACCTATATCTCTCCGACCGCAAAACTGGGCAAAGGCTGCATTGTAGAACCGATGGCTGTTGTGCAGAGAGACACTTGGTTGAAAGATGGCGTGATCGTCTCGGCTGGTGCGGTAATAAATCATAATAGTACGGTTGAAGCAGGTTGTCATATTAACTGTGGTGCAATTATTGCTTCAGGGGTAAAGGTGCCGGCTGAAACACATATCGAGTGTGGTCAAGTATACGATTGAAGATGTGGTGTAAGAAATGTACAGACATTTTATTAAGCGATTATTAGATGTTTTACTTTCCGGCTGTGCCCTAATTCTGTTATCACCAGTATACTTATTTCTCACCGTTGCCATCAAAATTGATTCTCCCGGATCGGTCTTTTTTAAGCAGAAACGAGTGGGAATACATAAAACTTACTTCAACATTATAAAATTCCGGACAATGCGAATTGATACCCCGCACGATGTTCCTACGCATATGCTGGAGAATCCGGAGTTTTGGATAACAAAAGTGGGAAAGCTTCTTCGTAAAACAAGTCTTGATGAGTTACCGCAAATCGCACAGATTTTTATTGGTAAGATGTCAATTATCGGCCCACGCCCTGCGTTATGGAATCAATACGATCTAATAAAAGAAAGAGATAAATATGGTGCGAATGATATTCGCCCCGGCCTTACCGGTTGGGCGCAGGTCAATGGCCGCGATGAACTGGAAATCCCGATTAAGGCAAAATTCGACGGCGAATATGTTAAAAGAATAAGTCTTTTGTTTGATTGTAAATGTTTCTTAAAAACAATTGGAAAGGTGATGTATCACGAAGGTGTAGTCGAAGGTAGAACCTGAGAGATACACAAGGAAAGAGCCGAAAAAATGGGGTGAAATAATGCCTAAAGTATCAATAATTACGCCGGCTTTTAATGCCAGAAAATATTTGCACGAAACGATACAAAGTGTGGAGCAGCAAACATTTACAGATTGGGAAATGATTATTGTAGATGACTGTTCTAAAGATGAAACCTTTAATATTGCATGTAGCTTTGCTAAAAAAGACAATCGTATAAAAGTAATCCAAAATCAAAAGAACTCTGGTGTCGCAGCAACAAGAAACGCAGCATTAGATGTTGCAACCGGAGATTATGTTGCATTCTTAGATAGTGATGATAAATGGATGCCTGATAAAATTGAAAAACAGCTGTCATTCATGGAGAAAAATGGTTATGCGCTGACTTATACAATGTATCAGGTATTTAACTCTGATACCGGAAAACTCGGAAAAATTATAAAGATACCAAAGAAGATGACCCATGATGCTATATTCAGCAATACAATTATTGCATGCCTTACTGTAATGGTTAATAGAAAGATGGTTGGTAAATTCTATATGCCGTTAATCAATCACACTGAGGATCAATGTACTTGGCAAAACATCTTGGGCAGAGGTTATGTAGCATTTGGGCTCAAAGAAAATCTTGCTCTTTATAGAGAAGGTAATGAATCTCTTACAAAAAGCAAGATACATGCAATTAAAAAACAATGGAAGACATATCGTGAATACCATAGGCTCTCTGTAATAAAAAGTAGTTTTTATTTTACAGGATATGCAGTAAATGCAATTATCAAGCATTTTTAATATAGAACACTTTATCAGACAAAAAGAACAAGGAGATACAATTGATGAAAATACTAATGCTAAACCCTCCATTCTTAAATAGATATTCAAGAAGCTCTCGTAGCCCTGCAGTAACAAAAAGTGGAACAATCTACTTTCCGTTATGGCTTTCATATGCAACAGGCGTTCTCGATAAACTCGGCCATGAGATTATAATAACAGATGCACCTGCAAAATGTTATACAAAAGATGAAACCTTAAAAATAATCACAGATTTCAATCCTTCGCTTATAATAATAGATACATCAACAGCCAGCATTAACAGTGATTTATCTTTTGCAGAGTCAATTAAAGTTGCACTTCAAAATATAAAAATTTGTCTTGTAGGAACGCATGCGACAGCTTGTATTAATGAAATTATACCGCAAAAACCTTTTATTGATTATATTGCTCGTCATGAGTACGACTATACTTTACCAGAACTGGCAGACGCTATTGAAGGAAAAATAAACATAACCGCTGTAAAAGGTATAAGTTATAATTCCAATGGAACTCTAATCAATAATCCCGACCGTGAATATATAGAAAACCTTGACGAGCTCCCTTTCGTAAGTGAGGTATATACGAAATATCTCGATATCAGAGACTATTTTTATGCGCATGTAAGCTATCCGACGGTCAGTATCTTTTCGAGCCGCGGCTGCCCGTCTAAATGCTTTTACTGTATGTATTCACAAGTGATGTTCGGCAAACAATACCGCAAGCGCAGCGCAAAAAGCTTGTTTGATGAGTGTGTCTATATTACAAAGGAATTTCCAGAGGTAAAGGAAATTCTCATTGATGACGATAATTTCGCCGTTGACCAAAAAAATGTTCAGGAATTCTGCAAGCTGATGTTAGATAACAAATGTAAGCTTAAATGGGTCGTTCAGTGCAGAGTTACACTTGAATATGAAACGATGACTTTAATGAAAAAAGCGGGATGCCGTCTTGTCGTCGTAGGTTATGAAAGTGGAAGTCAGAAGGTTCTCGATGGGATGCATAAGGGCATCACGCTTGAAATGTCGAAAAAGTTCAATGACGCGGCAAAGAAAGCCCATATACGTGTTCATGGTTGTTTCATGGTGGGCAATCCCGGCGAGACAAAGGAAACCATGATAGAAACGCTTGAATTCAGCAAAAAGCTGCGCATGGATACCGTTCAGTATTTCCCGCTTATCGTTTATCCGGGTACCGAAGCGTGGGCTTGGGCGAAGCAGAACAACTATATTACGGCGAAGAATTACGACGAATGGCTTACCGCTGACGGCATGCATAACTGCGTTCTTTCCACGCCGGAGGTTTCGAGCAAGGAGCTTGTTGATTTCTGCAATTACGCGAGAAAAAAGTTCTATCTGCGTCCGAAGTATATATTCATGAAGCTCGGTGAGTGCCTGACGAGCAAGGACGATCTAGTGAGAACCGCGAAGTCATTTAAGACGTTTAAGAAGTATTTGTTGAAAAAGAGCTGATACAGATATGATTATTGCCCTTTACATAATGTTTGCCATTTCGATTCTTGCGCCGATTTATACATATGCAATTTATCCGGTGATATTAAAGTTACTTCCGGCAAGAAAGAAGTTTTCCGTTGACGAAGCCTTTACACCGTTAGTTTCGGTCATTGTCAGAAAAGGCGGAGACGAGAACGCGACAGACTTAAAGCTGACGAATCTTGCAAAGCAGAAATATCCGTCAGATAAACTCGAAATCATAACTACTTTAATCAACGGCGGCATATTAGAATTAAGTAAAGCTATAAACGCGGCAAATGGCGAAATAATTGTAATTTCAGATACGGAAACTGTTTACGAAAGCAATGCCGTTAAGAAGCTTGCAAAACATTTTTCGGATAAATGTATAGGGTGTGTTGTCGGACAGTTGCGGAAAGCAGACACCGGCGGCAAGGAAATCGACGGCGGCGCGTTCCGGAAGTACGAAAACTTTGTGAGAAAGCAAGAATCAAAACTTGGAGCTGTTTCCGGAGCCAATCGCGCAATATACGCTTTCCGCAAAGATATGATCAAAGTCATTCCTCAAAATATCATCGATGTTGATTTCTACATATCAACCTTCATTCTACAAGCCGGATATGACGTAATAATGGACGCCGAGGCTGTCGCATATGAATCTGACGAAAAACCGCAGTTTGAGCGTCATGTACATGATGGGATGGGTTATTATCAGGCACTCGGTGTGTTCTGGAGATTGTTGCTTCCGCGAAAAGGCAGTTTCGTGTATGTGTCGCATCGCGTGATGAAGTGGTTGGTACCGTATAACGTTATTGCAATCTTCTGTATTGGCACTGTTCTTTCATTTCTATCTGAGGTTATATTATTATCAGCATGTGTTATTGCTTTTTCGATTGTTATTATGTATCTTTTATGTTTGACAAAAAAAACGAGGAACAGGATTTCTATATGCAGAACATTCCTATATTTCGCAAAACTAAATCTAGCATGGTTGCTTGGAGCATATGAGTTCTGTAGAAAGAGTAAATAAAAAGAGGGGTTATTATGAAGCTTAATACTAAATTAATTAAATTACTTTTCGGAGGAAAATGGTATATTGCGTTTAGGCATACAGGTTCAAACGAAATTTATAGTATATGTGAAACTCCTGTAAAGGAGTTCTGTGCAGATCCATTTATCATCAATGAAAATAGAGAGACCTATATATTTTGTGAACAATATCGTATCGACAAACGTAAAGGCTGCATTGGCTATTTTAGGTTTATTGATGGTTTACCTGTAACCGAAGGAATAGTAATTGAACGTCCATATCATTTGTCTTATCCATGCGTGTTTAAGTATAAAGAAAAATATTTTATGATTCCAGAAACCGGGGAAAATAAAACAGTCGAAATATATATTGCAGATAGGTTTCCTGATAAATGGTCATTACACAAGGTTCTGTTGTCAGGGAGAGGCTATGTTGATACTACAATTGTTATTGAGAATGATTATCTCACGATGATTACGTATTATCGTGATAACGAAAGATATATTTTAGAAAAATATGCATTATCTGAAAAGCTTGACCACGCGAGTTTTATATGTAAAAAGAGATATAATGAAAATATCGGCCGAGGCGCAGGTGCAATTCTTGTTCAAAGCGACGGTGCCGTTATTAGGCCTACTCAAAATTGCAAAAACAGTTATGGCGAAAGCATTATATTTAACAAGATAATCGGATTCGGCGATTCTTATGATGAAACGCCTGTCAGATTGATGAAGGTCGAAGATATTAATGTTGATGAGTCTATACGCAAGAAGAATATAGTGGGTCTTCACACTTATGCATCAAATGATCAATATGAAATAATTGATTTATTTGTAAGAAGCTTTGACTGTACATATACAATCGGAAATCGCATAGCAAAAAATAAAAGAGTAAAGCAGTTGATGAGTGACAAATGAAAATAACTATATTTATTCCGGGGTTGGTCTTAGGTGGAACAGAGCGGATTACATGTAATCTTGCAAACCATCTGGTAGATTGCGGTAACACAGTTGAGATACTTACCTTGTTTTCCGTAGAAAAGCCTGCTTATTTATTAAAAAAGGACGTAAACATCATTTGTCTTCTTTCGGATGATGAAAAAGAAACGAACAAAATCAAAAAAGTAATAAAGCATGTTATTAGGTACTTTCATTTGATTAGTTACACCATGCATAGCAATACCGAACGATATCTCGTCATGTTGCCTTTACCTGTAATCATGCTACTATCGCTTAAAAATATCACAGTTAAAGTTCCGGTTATTTTTTCAGAAAGAAGCGATCCGCATCATAGCTTTGGAGCATCAAGAATACTAAATTTTCTATCAAAATGGCTATTAAGAAAAGCGGACGGAGCAATATTTCAAACAGAATCAGCTTCATCATACTATCATGATGTTTGTAAATGCAGTCACCTTGTTATTGTTAATCCATTGAGCGAAGCTTTAATAACAGAAGCGAAAAGAGATAAAGCAGATGATCCTGAAGAAAAAGCAATTATAACAGTTGGTCGTTTAAGTAAGGTGAAGAATCTATCGTTGATTTTAAACGCTTTTTCATCAATACATACTACTTACCCAGAATATGTATTGAAGCTAATAGGAGACGGAAACGAAAGAAAAAACCTTGAAGAATTAACGAGAAAGCTACAAATAACAGACAGTGTGATTTTTTGCGGAACATTGAATGATTACAGTGACATTTATCGAAAGGGCAACATATTTGTTCTTTGCTCTGATTATGAAGGAATGCCAAATGCCTTAATGGAAGCTATGGCGATGGGATTACCATGTGTTTCGTCCGATTGTCCGTGCGGTG
>DAOPZJ010000058.1:0-8303 GCA_035353335.1 Oscillospiraceae bacterium
ATCTCCGGCTCGAGCGCGTTGATGCGGTCTATGATCGGTTTTATGGTCTTCAGCGCGCGTTCGCTCTTGGAGCCTATGATGGATTCAACGATTTTCTTGAGCATATAAACACATTTAACTACTTTTAAACGCGTTTATACTAGTATGCTCATGATGAATTTGTATATGATAACGCGTTACAAAACATGATCGCACGTTTGCAAAATCAGTATTGTACGGCTTTTCTCGGTAGCGAAACCGCTGTTGCTGTCGCAAGACGGCAGGATTAAAAGATGGATAAATCTATCTTTTAAAAGAAAATAGTATAAGGTGTGTAAAAATGGACGAAAGGGACATCGAAAGGAAAGTAAAATCAATGGAACTGGAAGTCGGCGCAATCTACACGGGCAAGGTGACCGGGATTACGAAATTCGGGGCTTTCATTGAGCTCAAACCCGGCACCGTCGGAATGGTACATATCTCCGAGATTGCCAATTCTTATGTCGAGAAGGTGTCTGATTTTCTGACGATGGGGCAAGAAGTTAAAGTCAAATTAATCTCAATCGGCGAGGGCAATAAACTGGGGCTTTCGATTAAAAAAGTCGATCCTCCGGCGCCACCGCCCCCTCGTCCGCAGACGATGCGGGCAAAACCGCAGGAGAAAAAGGCCGATCTCGATCCGTTCGAAGAGATGATCTCAAAATTCAAGCAGAGCAGCGAAGAGAAAATCTCCGATCTGCGCAAATCCACCGAATCCCGGCGCGGGAGCGGCGGATATGCACCAAGGAAACGGTAATGATGAAAACTGTTCCCGCACGGGAAATCACACGGGCGATCAAACAGCTCTATATCCGGGCAAGCACCGAACTTCCTTCCGATGTGACTGCAAAACTGCTATCTTGTGAAAAAGCAGAGGAAGGCCGTGCTGCGGTCATCCTGAACACTATGAATAAAAACATAGCGCTCGCACGGGAGAAGCATCTTCCGATCTGTCAGGACACGGGCGCTGTCGTCGTGTTCGCAGAAATCGGACAAGATGTGCATATCGAAGGATCGTTTGAGCAAGCCATCAACGACGGAGTCGCCGAGGCCTGTAAAGATGGTTTTTTACGTGCATCGATCGTCTCCGACCCGATTCGCCGTAAAAACACGGGCGACAACACACCCGCGATTATCCATATTCGGTTGGCTGAAGGCGACAAAATCAAACTAACAGTGGCACCCAAGGGTTTCGGCAGCGAAAATATGAGCAAAATAAAGATGTTTTCCCCGGCTGCCGACAAATGGGACATCGCCGATTTTGTCGTTCAGGCTGTCGAGGAAGCCGCACCGAATGCCTGTGCGCCGTTGGTTGTCGGCGTCGGACTCGGCGGTGATTTTGAGCAGGCGGCAATTTTGGCCAAAAAAGCTTTATGTCGCAGCATTGATCTTCGCAATCCCGATCCTGACTACACATTGCTTGAAAATATGATTCTCTCGGGCGTCAATTCGCTCGGCATCGGTCCGCAGGGTTTTGGGGGAAGAATCACAGCGCTTGCAGTCAATGTCGAATATGCGCCCACACACATCGCGGGGCTTCCGGTCGCGGTAAATATCGGCTGCCATGTCAACCGGCACGCGGAGATAATAATATAATGAAAGACATTCAAATTTCGATGCCCTGCCTGTTCGGCACCGAGGGCATCGCGGCAAACGAGATCAAATTCAAACTGGGAATAACTCCGACCTGTGAAAACGGCCGGGTCGGTTTTTGCGGCGAGGTCTTCGACGTCGCAAGAGCTAATGTTTTATTATCTTGTGTCGAGCGGGTTCAGATTCTGCTCGGCACTTTTAAAGCATCCACTTTTGATGAACTTTTCTGCGGAGTAAAAGCGCTGCCGCTTTTCGATTTTATCCCTAAAGACGGTGCGTTTCCGGTCAAGGGCTGGTCGTTAAATTCCAAACTCACGAGCATTCCGGACTGCCAGTCGATTGTGAAAAAAGCGGCGGTTGAATGCCTGAAGCAAAAATATCAGGTCGCCTGGTTTGAAGAGACCGGCGCTGAATATCAGCTTATGTTTTCGATTATGAACGACATGGCTTCGATCTATCTCGATACCTCCGGTGCGGGACTTCATAAACGCGGTTATCGGCAGGAGGGCGGCATCGCTCCGATCAAGGAAACGCTTTCGGCTGCCATTGCCGACTGCGCGCGCGTCAAGGCCTATCACCGGGTTATCGATCCCTGCTGCGGCTCGGGCACGCTGCTCATCGAAGCCGCCCGCAAAGCGCTCAACGTCGCACCCGGTCTCGACCGGCATTTTGCCTGCGAGCGCTGGAATTTGATCTCGCAAAAGACCTTCCATGAGATCAGGGATAAAGCGCGCTCCGAAATCCGAGAGAGCAACGAATTCGAATGCTTGGGTTATGACATCGTGCCGGAAGCCGTCGAATTGACTTTGCACAACGCCGAAAAAGCGGGCGTCGGAAAATACGTCAAAGCTGCTCTGCGTCCGATTGCGGCATTCAAGCTGCCCGAAGACGATAAAAAGACCGTGGTCTTGGCAAACCCGCCTTACGGCGAACGGCTTGCCGATATCGAAGCGGCCAAAAAAATCTACCGCGAGATGGGCGAACGCTTCGCCGTGCGGCAGAATGTCGGATATTATATCATCAGCCCGGAAGAGGAGTTTGAGCGCATTTTCGGGCGGCAGGCCCAAAAGCGCCGCAAGCTCTACAACGGGATGATCAAGTGCAATTTGTATATGTTTTATTAATGCATGTAATCGTTGAGAATCGGAAACGGTGATTAAATTCAATTGAAAGGATCAGCCACCGTAATTTTTTACTCAGGTTTTACATACTTACTCGAACAGTTCTGCAGACTTTTTCAGTTGATTGATTATATTGATGTGCTGCGGGCACTGGGTTTCGCACTGGCCGCAGGAAACGCAGTCTGACGCTTTGCCGGATTGGTTTGTGACCCATTTGTAGTGGCCTTTTCCGCGGACACCGTTCTGATAGAGCGCGTGTTCATTTAAAACGCCTAAAATACCCGGAATATTAATCTCGCTCGGGCAATCCGAGACACAATATTTGCAGCGGGTGCAGGGGATGGTGGGAATCTCGGAGAGCATTTTTTGAACCTTGCCGATAACCGCCATCTCGTTTTCCGTGAGCGGTTTGAAATCGTCAAAAGTAGCGAGGTTATCTTTGACCTGCACAAGGTCGGACATGCCGCTCAACATGACCAACACGCCTTCAAGTGAAGCTGCGAACCGAACCGCCCACGAAGCGACGGATTGATCGGGCGCAGCGTCTGTGAATATCTTGCGGATATCGTCACCCATTCCGGCTAAATTTCCGCCCTTGACCGGCTCCATGATGATGATTGGCTTGTTGTGCTTTCTGGCGACTTCATAACATTCACGCGACCGGACTTTTGGGTCTTCCCAGTCGGCGTAGTTGATTTGCAATTGGACGAAATCCGCTTCCGGATGAGCAGTCAGGACTTCTTCGAGCATCTCGGGGCCGTCGTGGAACGAAAAGCCCACATGTTTGATTAACCCCTTACTCTTTTTCTGCTGTAAAAAGTCCCATGCACCTGCTTTGTTAAAGGCCTCGATATTGCCGCGCCCGATGGCGTGCAGCAGATAAAAATCGAAATAGCCGGCCTTGGTGCGGGAGAGTTGTAAATTGAACGCCGTCTCCATGTCTTCCGGTGTATTCACAACCTTTGACGGCATTTTTGTTGCTAAATAAAACGAATTACGCGGATATCGGGAAGCGAGCAGTTCGCCGACCATTTCTTCGGAGCCGCCGTCGTCGTAGACATAGGCCGTGTCAAAATATTTGTAACCGCGCGCAAGAAATTCGTCGATCATATGCTGAAGTTCAACTTTATCGATCTGACCGTTTTTGCGAGGAAAGCGCATCAATCCGAAACCGAGTTTTTTTAAGTTTTCCAAACCTTTCATTTCAAACCTCCGTGGGTCATTGCCCACATCAGTATACAAAATTTCCGCCCAAAAGAAAACCCCCGAATCAGGGCTTTACCGTTTCCATTTTATACATTCTCATCCAACCTCAGGTTGAGTTTTAACAACAACGTCTCTCTTGTGAAACACAAAGCACCTTGCTAAAATAAGCGCATATGAAACGGAGGCGATGAAGTATGTTAATTGCTAAAAATCTGAAGCAATTGCGGCTTGACATGGGATTGACCCAAGAAGAACTCGCACAGCGTATCGGTGTGACCGGGCAGGCGGTCAGTAAATGGGAACGGGATGAATGTTATCCTGACATCACATTACTGCCGGGGTTAGCCAACTGCTTTAACGTAACAGTCGATGAATTGTTGGGCGTATCGGAAATCAAGGACAAGATGTGGGGCGTTTATGCACAGGCGAATACGTTACAGGTAGAAGGCAAGTATCATGATGCCGTGAAAGTTTTCGACGAGGCCCTCAAAACATTTCCGGCTGACATTGGATTATTGGGAGCCCGTGCGGAAGCGCTCGCTATGGCAGGAGAGGAAATCGACCATGCGATTGAAATTTGCGAAAGACGTTTGGAGGGGAATTTAAATGACCACTCACGGAGCGGTCTGATAGCAGTGTTATGTTTCCTCTATCGCAGCGCCGGAATGACAGAGAAAGCGGAACTGCTTGCCCGCCGCCGGCCCCACGCACGTGACAGCCGTGAGTTACTGCTGCCGAACTTCCTTGCGCTGCCCGATCGGGAAACTTACCTGCGTGAGCATCTGCCCGGAATTTTGACTGCGATTTGTGAGCTGATTGACGGAGACACAAGAACAGATGAGGAGCATCTGAGGCAGACATTACTCGGAAAATACAGTGCACCCGTTCCTCCGGCAGAAGCGGTTATGAAAATCGTCGGATTCTTGTCACAAAACACAGTAATAAAAATGGATGCCCAGAGGTATCCAATTCTATATTATCTGTTTACATCATACACTGCTGCATTGACATAAGTGCGGTATTCTATCGGAGCAAAGTTCATTTTACCGTTCTTCCTATTGTATAATCCGTGCCGATTCTTTATAATCTATATCGATACCGATAATGTCGCATCGATAGGAGAAAATGCATGAAAGTCAATCTTGATAACCTCAGGCGTTTCAAACCCGATATAGAGCAATCGGCCAAGAGGTGGGACGCCTTCTGGCAGGGCGAGCTGATCGACCGACCCATACTTCTCAGCAACTGCCCGAAAGACAAATCCAAGCCCTATCATTATCATACCTACAAGGAGCGCAGCTTCGGGGATATGGACAAGATGACCCGCGAGGTACTGGAGAACGCGGAGAACACATACTTCGGCGGCGACTCTATCGCGACCTACTGGCCCTCCTTCGGCGCCGACGAGATTTCGACTTATTGCGGCGGCAAACTGGTGTGGAATGAGGACAGCAATATGGACACCAACTGGGCGGAGCCGTTTATAACAGACTTATCAACCCAGCTGCCCATAACAATCAATGAAAACAGTCCCAACTGGAAACGTATGGTCGAATTTTACGGGAAATGCGCCGATGCCTTCAGGGGTTCCGTTCTGCCCAGACCGCTGGATTTCCATACGAATATGGATCTGTTATTAGCTGCAAGGGGCTCCGAACAGCTCTGCTTTGATTTAATAGAAACCCCGGAACTCATCGACAGGGCCATGGAGGATATCCGCGGCGTCTTTAAAAAATGCTGGGAGACCTGCACAACTGCCGGCAGGATGGATGAGTTCGGCTACTATTTTGACGCTTTTTCTTCCACCGGCAGCGTAGCCTGCGTATCCTGTGATTTTATTGCGATGATCGGTCCGGAGATGTTCCGCAGATGGGCCATGCCGACGATGGAGTACGAGGCGAGCTTTATAGATCATGTAGTGCTCCACTGGGATGGCCCCGGCGCGCTGAAGCATTACGAAGACCTGATGTCCATAGACAAGATACACCTTGTCGCCTATGTGCCCAATCCGTTCGAAACGCACCTGCAATACCTTGACCTGTATAAAAAGGTGCAGTCGCGAGGGAAAGCCGTCGCGTTTACCGGCAGCCCGGAGATGATCAAGCAGGTGCATAAGGAGCTCGATCCCCGCCTGACCGTCTACATGACCTGGCCTGGGAGCGTTGGCGAAATTGACGCACTCGATGAATGGATGATAAAAAATACGTAATTCGAAAGGCGTGGACTTCGAATGTCAGTGATTAATATTTTTATTTGCATTTGATTTTGACTTCCATTCTTCGTCGAGCATTGCATAAATCAATTCGTCGTACCAGACCTTTTCGGTATCCACCTTCCCGAAGCGGTTTTTGAGGAAATGCGCTTCACGGCGCATACCCAGCCGTTCCATCACATGGAATGAGGCGGTGTTATCAGCATTGCAGCTCGCCCAAATGCGGTGCAGGCCGAGCGTCTCGAAGCCGAATCTCATCATCGCATTGGCTGCTTCGGTCATGTAGCCGTGATGCCAAAAATCAAGGTGTAAAATCCAGCCGAGCATCGCGGTGTTGCGTTCTTTATTGAGATAAATTCCGCAGCCGCCGATGACGTGACCGTCCTTAAGCGCGATCGCGAACTCATATTCCATGATCGGGTCTGTCTTCCACTTCTCTTCGGCCTCGTGCAGAAAGTTGCGGGTGTCTTCCTCGGTGTTCGGGCCCCACGGCATGAACCGGATATTTTCGGGTACGGAACCGTAAGTGTGAACCTCTTCAAAATCATCGGCGCAGAACGGCCTTAAGATCAATCGTTCGGTCTCCAGTTTCAACATAAGTACAACTCCTTTCAGTTATAGACGGCGGGCGACTTCGAGCGCCAGTCGCAGATATTTTTCATGCGCGCCCTCGGGCATCTGTCCCAGTATGCGCGGATCCCAGTCTTCGCCGTCTAAGCAATCAGCGGCATAGAGAAATTGATAGCACTCAATTCCGCGAAACTGCGCGGTAGCCATGACCGAGGCGCATTCCATCTCAACCGTGATGCAGCCGTCCTGTTTGCGCTTTTCGGTGTTATCCCGCGTTTCACGGTAAATAGCGTCGGTCGTCCAGGTCTTGCCCGCCGTAAAGGGGATGTTCAGTGCCGTTAAAATTTCGGCGGTCTTCTCGGCGGATTTGACCTCGACCCAGTCGCCTGGGGGCTGATAGTGATAACTTGTGCCCTCGTCGCGGTAAGCGCTTGTCGGTACGATGACATGGCCGGCGCAAAGTGCTTTATCGAGCGCGCCGCACGAGCCGAAAAACAGGACCTTTTTCGCACCCGCCACAATCACCTCTTCGAGCAGTCCGGCGGACGCGCTGCCGCCGAGCACCGTCATATAGACGCCGATGCGTCTGTCGCGGTAGTCGACCGCATAAATCGGCAGCTTTACCCCGGCCGTAAAGTGCCCGATTTCCACGGCGGGGAAGAGGGTCGCCGCAAGCTCGCGGATATGCTCCGAAAAGGTGACGATCACCGTCTCGGGGAAGTTTTCAATCGGCTTGACCATATGAATCGGTTTTAAAATTTCCTCCGAAATTGGGTCAAAAGCGTTGATAATGCTCATTTCAGTTTCCTCCCCGCATACATCAAGTGTTCCGACCACGAAAGAAGTTCTTCACGTTCACAGGTCAGCTCAGTAAAGTCCATCCAAAGATCGACAATCTCTTTGGACTGCGACATAATGTTGCTCTCACACGGTGCAGTCATGCCTTCCTGACCGAACAGATGGAGTTTTTGGAGCGGAAACTGCGCCATAAACGGCAGGACTTCTTTTTGCGTGATGAAATACGCCTGAGTAAACGCTTCACCGCTAAAACTGCTGCCGTCCAAAAACGCATTGTAAAAGCCCTTTTCGTTGGGATCACCAATGATCTCGGGTTTACATTTCATGGCGTAAACCATGCCTGCGTTCATGCTGATAAACGAGGCAAACAGCACGCCGCCGGGTTTGAGCGCTTTGAGCGCCTGATTAACCGCCGTAATGCGTTCCTGTTCTTCGAGCAAGTGATATAAAGGCCCCATCAACAAAACATGGTCGTATTTCTCGCTGATTAATTTATCGAGTTCGAGCGCGTTGCAGGCGAGCCCGTTGATCTTCAAATCCGCTTCTTTGGCTTTTTGCAGAGCAAACTTGACGTTTTCTTCCGACAAGTCAGCCAACGTCACCTTGCAGCCCTTTTGTGCCAAATACAGCGAATACCGTCCCGGCCCTCCGCCGATATCCAACACCTTGTCGCCGGGCTTGATATAGCGGTCTAAAAAGCGGCAGGTTAATAAAAACTCCGGTCTTCCGGCGATTCGCTGCCATTCGACTTCGCAGCCCCCGTTGTAGTAGGCGCGCACGGTCTC
>DAOPZJ010000058.1:8403-16173 GCA_035353335.1 Oscillospiraceae bacterium
CGATTCGCTGCCATTCGACTTCGCAGCCCCCGTTGTAGTAGGCGCGCACGGTCTCGATGCTCTCTTTGCTCATGGTATTCAATCCTTTCTTTAACGAAAAGACGGTACGGATTTTTTATCCGTACCGCTGAAATTCCTTGATTAAGCCTATGCTTTGGAATACGGAGGTACGGTAAAACGATCCGGGTTCATATTGAACACGGATTTCGCGGAATTTTCAAACCGGTAACAACGCTTCATGCCGGGCCTCCTTCGAAGAGATTTTGCAAAGAATACCATATGTAACCGGATTTGTCAACACTTTTTTTGTAATATGGAATAAAGATATTTCGTTTTATCGCATTTTATGCTATAATGTCGGGTGTACGGACATAGTCCGGCTTTCTTTTTTGAAAGGCAAGGATATTTTCATGACCGATTTTAAACCGCACGAGGAATGCGGCGTTTTCGGGATTTATTCCCCGGAAAGAGGACCGCTTCTGCCGCTGATGTTTTACGGGCTTTATGCCCTGCAGCACCGGGGACAGGAGAGCGTGGGCATCTCGGTCTCGGACGGCGAAAAGGTTTTGACCCACAAGGCGCTCGGGATGATGAACGACCGTTTTCAGGAATCTGCTTCCGAGGTGCTGCCCGACGCCTATGCCGCCATCGGCCATCTGCGTTATTCGACCACCGGCGGTGATGATCTCGCAAACGCCCAGCCGGTTACGGTCCGGCATTTAGGTCGTTCGTTTTCGGTCGCCCACAACGGCAACCTGACCAACACTCAGGAACTGCGCCGCGGTTTTGAATTGACCGGTTCGGTGTTTCAATCGACGACCGACACCGAGGTCATCGGGCATGTAATCACGGGCGAGCGCATCGGCGCCGAGAACATCACTGAGGCGGTCAGCCGCGCGATGGGGCGCATTGAGGGTGCTTATTCACTAGTTGTTTTAACCGGTCGCGAACTGGTCGCCGCGCGCGATCCCAACGGTTTTCGCCCGCTTTGCTACGGGCAGACCGAGGACGGGAAATACATTGTTGCCTCCGAGGACTGCGCGTTAGCTGCGGTCGGGGCAAAAAAAATACGAGAGATCGACCCCGGTGAAGTTGTGACCTTTTCGTCTAAGGGTGTGGTGTTTGACCGCACACATTGCAATAAAAGAAAACAAAGCATCTGTATTTTTGAATATATTTATTTCGCTCGTTCCGATTCGATCATCGGAGATTGTCCGGTACACAAAGCCCGTTTACGCGCAGGGGCATTTTTAGCAGAGAGCAACCCGGTCGAAGCCGACGTCGTAGTCGGCGTGCCGGATTCGGGGCTTGACGCTGCCGTCGGTTATTCTAACGGATCCGGTATTCCGTACGGGATCGGTATTATCAGAAACAAATACATCGGAAGAACCTTTATCGCCCCTGATCAGAGTGAACGTGAAAATATGGTGCGCATCAAGTTAAATCCGCTGGCTGCGACGGTCAAAGACAAGCGAGTCGTTTTAATTGACGATTCGATCGTGCGCGGAACAACTTTTAAACGCTTGGTGGCAATGCTGCGCGAATGCGGCGCAAAAGAAGTTCATATACGCATTGCCGCGCCGCCGTATATGCACCCGTGTTATTTCGGAGTCGATATCGACTCGGAGAATTCATTGATTGCCAACGGACATACCGTTCAGGAGATTGCGGACATGCTCGGTGCGGATTCGCTGGCGTTTTTGCCGATCAAATACTTGCCATATTTGATCAGCGAAAAGGGGGATGCGGGTATTTGCAGCGCTTGTTTTGACGGAAATTATCCGATCAAAGTCACTCCCGGTTCGAAGACGCGTTTTGAATAACAGATAAAAGAGATTATATAACAGCGAGGAAAAATTTATGGAAAAGAATTTCGAGAGACCGTCATTTCCGAAAAGAGCGGTCATCACTGCCGGAATGCCGTATGGAAACAAAGAACTGCATTTCGGTCATGTGGGCGGCGTGTTCGTCCATGCCGATGTGTTCGCACGCTTTTTGAGGGATCGGCTCGGTGCGGAAAATGTCATTTTCGTTTCAGGAACAGACTGCTACGGTGCGGCAATCGAGATCGGTTACGAAAAAGAAAAAAGCAACGGCTTCGAGGGCACTATTCAGGATTATGTCGCCGGAAACCACGACAATCAAGCTCAGACCCTTTCCGAATATCAAATTTCCTTAAACCTTTTCGGCGCATCCGCGCTCGGTGAGGGCGGCAGAATCCATACTGCGCTTTCCGCTGAAATTTTCAATCAGTTATACAAAGATAAAAAATTAAAATTGGAATCGACGCTCCAGTTTTTCGACGAGGAAAAGCAGGTTTTTTTAAACGGCAGACAAGTCACAGGGCGCTGCCCGATTCAGGGGTGCAAATCCGAAATTGCTTATGCCGACGAGTGCGCACTCGGGCACCAATATAGTCCTTCGGAACTGATTGCGCCGATCAGTGTATTATCAAACAAACCCCCGGTGCAGGTTCCGGTCAGCAACTGGTTCATCAATCTCCCCGCCTATCAAAAAGTGATGGAAAAGGCGCTGGAGGATTGGTCAAAAATGCCCTGCTGCCGCAAGGTCTTGACTGATGTTATCCGGGAGTTTTTGAAAAAGCCCTGCATCTATATCAAAAAAGAACTGGTCGAACAAGTTAAATCGCTCGAAGGTATGCCGCCTTTTGAATTTTCGGAGGAGGAACAAAAGGCCTCTGTCGCTTTGGTTGTCGAGAATCTGGAATGTAGGGACAAAGCAGTCGCAGTGTTATCCGCAAATGGTATGCGTTATCGCACCGGAAAGACCCTCGTCCCGTTCCGGCTCTCCGGAAACGTCAAATGGGGCGTACCCGTTCCCGATGTCAAAGAGACCTCGAATCTGACCTTCTGGGTGTGGCCGGAGTCCCTTTGGGCGCCGATTTCGTTTACCAAGGCGGTGCTCGATGACGGCACTGAGGGCAGGGAATGGGAAAAATGGTGGAAATCCGACGATGCGCAGGTGTATCAGTTCATCGGTGAAGACAATATCTATTTTTACGGCATCGCCGAGATTATCCTGTTTTATTTGCTAGGGAATTCAATCCGCTTACCTGTCATTGTTCCGAATCACCATCTACTGTACGGAAAGACAAAAGCGTCAAGCAGCGGGGAGATCAAGCCCCCAAAAGCATCGCAGCTGCTGGATTATTACACTTCCGAACAACTGCGCATGCACTTTTTGAACGCGAGCATGGCGGAGCGGAGCATCGGATTCGAGCCGAAGCCGTTTTTGTTCCCGAATCAAGAGGGTTACGACACCGTGTTAAACGAGGGAAATCTGCTCACCAACGTCTTCAACCGTCTGGTGCGCTCCTGCTTTTACACAGTTCAAAAATATGAGGAAGGCATATACCCCTCAGGTGCTGTCAGCGACGAAATCAAACAAAAATCCGACGAGGTCATTTTGCAGTACGAAAAGTTTATGTCCGAACTCAGCTTCGATAAGATTTTCGAGCTTTTAAACATTTATGTACGCGACGCCAATAAGGACTGGTCGGTGCGCTGCAAATCCGAGAACCCGGCGGATATCGATCAGCTCTTGATCGATTCGTTTCATATCGTCCGAGTGATGGCAGCATTACTCCATCCCATTGCGCCGTCGGGCTGCGAAATGATCCGTGACTATCTGCGGGTGGACGAAAGCATCTGGGACTGGCAGTACATTTTCGAACCGCTGAACTTTTTCGTGAAACCCGGCCATCAATTCGTGTTCCTCGAGCCCAAAGTGGATTTTTTCAAAAAGCACTCGTCGCAGATATAAAAATATCAGGCCACCCGTTAGGGGTGACCTGATTTGTTATATTATTTTCATTTAGAAGATCGAATTCATTCGATCTTTTAACCCCGTTGTATTGCAATGGGGACGGCGGTTTCACCGCCGTGAAAAGTCGTAAAATATTGATTTGTAAAAACGATTGCGCGTTTTTATACGCGTCTATGATGCGTTTTAAAAAGTAGATTTTCTACTTTTTAAATAAAAATCAATATTATAATGCTACGCCGTTCAGGCTGTAGTCAGCCTCCTGAGTTTCGGCGAGTCCGAAACTGATGCTCAGCGCGTGGTCGACTTTCTGCATTGAGAAGTCGTTCAATCGGCCCATACGTTCACGCAGCCGCTGTTTATCGATGGTGCGGATCTGTTCCAACAAGATAATCGAATTCTTTGAAAGTCCGCAGTCCTCGGCATCCAACTCGATGTGCGTCGGTAATTTGGCCTTCGTACGCTGACTGGTGATAGCCGCCGCGATGACGGTCGGGGAGAATCGGTTTCCGATATCGTTTTGGACGATCAACACCGGACGGATTCCGCCTTGCTCCGATCCAACGACCGGGCTCAAATCGGCGTAATAGATGTCCCCTCGTTTGACGCTCATTGATATTCACGCTCCCAACAGGATTGTCTTCCGGACAAGTGCATAAGTTTGACGCTTATCACACAACTATTTTTGCCGCGGTTTTGGCGTGTTATACCTTTACCGGAAAAAATATGGGGGCTGTCATAGTATATTGGAAAAGCAGTGCTTTTGCGCCTTGCGATGATAAATATATAAAAGGCAGCTGCGAACTGCTAAATCCGGTCGCAAAATTAAACGGGGGGATTAACTATGAATGTGTTGATCGTCTATTGCCACCCGAATCCAAGGCTTCGGAGGCGCTGATGGCGCAGAGCCGCATGAATTCCGAGGTATCAAGCACAGTTACCAGCCGATAAAGTTCAATTTTTATAAAACCGAAATCCTTCGCTTGTGTGCCGTATACGGCATGCTGCTTAGGATGACAGAAACCGCTGCCGCTCGCTCCCATCCGGAGCGGGCGGGTTTCACATTGACAAAAAGGCCGCGCCTGAATCACCTCGCTTATGTCTTCACTCGATTGACATTCAGGCGATGTTTATGGTAAAATTTCACCGAAAGCAGGTGAGGGGTTGCGCGGGAAATTCGTCGCGAAAAACCAAAAAGAAACCGAATTGCTGGCGCAAAAGTTCGCCGAAGAACTGCGCGGCGGCGAGGTAATCGCCTTTTTCGGTGATCTCGGCAGCGGTAAAACCACTTTCACTTCAGCGCTTGCAAAAGCGCTCGGATGCCCCGAGACGGTCACCAGCCCGACTTTTGTAATTATGAATCGGTATTCAGGGCGGCTGGTTGTCAATCATTTTGACATGTACCGCATCAATGATTTCGATGGTCTTTATTCCACCGGTTATTTCGATGTCGCCGGTCAGCCTGATTCGGTGACGCTGATTGAATGGAGCGAAAATATTATCGATTTAATCCCGCAGCCGTTGTATAAAATCGTTGTATCGCAGGGTACGACACTCGACGAGCGGATTTTTGTGTTTATCCAATTTACAGAGGACGAAAAAGCATGAAAATTCTTGCAATCGACTCCTCCACTTCCACCGCAGCCGTCGGAATCGGCGATAACGGCAAAATATTGGTTTCAAGATTCACCAACAACGGCCTGACACATTCTCAAACTCTGATGCCGATGGTCGCTGAGTGTCTTGAGCAGTGCGGATTAACCATGAAGCAGATTGACGCGGTTGCGGTCACGGTCGGCCCTGGTTCATTCACCGGTGTACGAATCGGGATCAGCACTGCCAAAGGGCTTGCCATGGGTGCGGACATCGGTGTCATCCCGGTGTCGTCGCTTGCGGCGTTAGCCGAGAACGGAGCGGGGGAGAAAACACTGCTCTGCCCGGCCTTCGACGCCCGCTGCGGGCAGGTCTATAACGCGTTGTTCGACGATTTGAAGCGTTTGACGCCCGACCGCGCGTTAACGATTGTTCAATTGCGCGACGAACTTGCGGGAAAGCCGGTTGCATTGTCTGGCGACGGCGCAAAACTCTGTTTCGAACAAATCCCGAATGCCGTATTAGCCCCTGAAGAAAAACGTTTTATTATTGCCGACGGAATTTTAGCCGCCGCGCAAAAGGAAACACCGATTGATTTTGGAAACATCAACCCCGTCTATCTCCGCCTGTCGCAAGCGGAGCGGGAGAAGTTAAAAAATAGTTAAAGGAAGGTCATTATGATTGTCATCGCATCGGATCACGGCGGATATGAATTAAAAAATGCTATCGGAGCATGGCTCAAAGAAAACGGTTATGAATTCATCGACTGTGGTACCAACTCCGCCGAGTCGGTGGATTATCCCCTTTATGCCAAGCTGGCCGCACAGCAGATTTTATCAGGCAAATGCGAGCGGGGAATCATCTGCTGCGGAACCGGCATCGGAATCAGCATTGCGGCGAACCGTTTCAAAGGCATCCGTGCGGCGAACTGTGAGAGTGTCTGCAGCGCCGAGATGTGCCGCCGCCACAACAACGCAAACATCCTCTGTCTTGGCGGCAGGACCAACACGGTCGAGCACGCGCTTGAGATGGTCAAAGTTTTTTTAAACACCGGTTTCGATGGCGGTGAGCGCCACGAGCGCCGTATCAGGATGATGGACGAACCGACTATTTAAGAACGTTTAAATAAAAGATGCATAATTTCGAAGAAAAAAGATCGCATCTTTGCGCAGGGATTTATATGTATTATAAACTGCTTGTTTTCGACCTCGATGATACTTTACTGCGTTCCGACAAAACTATCTCCGACACAAGCGCCGATGTAATCCGGCGGTGCGCACAATCGGGCATGAAAATCGCTTACATCACCGCACGCTCGCCGCGTAAAATGGGTCTGTTTTTAGAAGACCTACCCTGTGACGCGATGGCGCTTTATAACGGAGCATTGATCTATGTCGGCGGTGAACTGATCGAAAAAAACTTGATTCCTTTTTCGGCGGGCATACTGACGATTAAAAGAGTGCTTGAACGATACCCAAAAGCCGCGTGTGGTATTTATTTAGAGCCGTACAGTTATTTTAAAGGGAATTTAAAGACGATCTTGACGGGAGAAATGGCACCCTGTACGCTCGAACAACTGCCGGAATACGACATTCAGCGCATTCGATTGATTTTCGACGAATACGACAATTATGATATCTCCGACTGCATAGGGCCCGAGATGAATTTATTTCTATCTCCGAATGCGGCACTGATTACACAAAAAAACGCTGATAGGCTAAACGCACTGAAAAAAATCACCGGTAAGTTTATGATTGATCTGAAACAGACGGTTGCGTTCGGTGATTCTGATATCGATGCGGAGATGTTAAAAGGTGCGGGAATCGGAGTCGCGGTGGATAACGCCTTGTCCGAAACCAAAGCGGCAGCCGATGAAATCTGCGACACCAACGACAACGATGGCGTTGCAAAGTGGATTGTTGAAAATTTGCTCTGATCTGCCATCTTGAGCGTGGCATATCCATGGCTTTTATCAGGCGTATTCCTCAGGAGAGTCACAAGGGGTGCTTTTGTGCTTCGGAATGACATTTTTAAGGCCGCTGAAGCGGCCTGTTTCTTTTTATCGGTTATGAGTTGGGACATCCCGTCATATATTTTCTTGAGAATATGACGGAGGTGTACATTATGAGGAATTTCTATCCCGAGGGACAGTTGATCAATACGCCGCAAAACCGGGCGGCACTTTTTTCACGCAGCGGACTTGAATGGGCTTTGAGCGGCGGCCGAACGGTAGAAGCCCGAGCTGTGATGTGCGGCCGCGACCATGATCTGACGGTGGATCTGGGGTGTATGCAGGGAGTGATTGCGCGCGAGGAAGCGGCATTAGGCATCGCAGAAGGGAAGGTCAAGGACATCGCAGTCATCTCACGGGTCAATAAACCGGTTTGCTTCAAA